>SHYD01000013.1 GCA_009692945.1 Dehalococcoidia bacterium
AATGGTGCTCGCACGGTCATGACCCTGGTTCTTGCCGGACGAAGGTTCGTGGACGGGATCCTTCAAACAGAGGAGGTAAACACCGAAGCCGCGGCCTGATCAGACGACGATCCCGGAAGGGTATTTACACAAGATTTGACGAGAGCTCTTCCAGCCACCCCGGTGGCGCCTATTCGCTAGCAAGGAGCATCCGCCCATGACCACCACCGTCCGCCCCGAGGCAAAGTTCTTTTCGATGAAGACCCCGCTGATGGCCCAGGGCCGTATGGACAACTACGTCGCCCGCACCGATTTGATGACCGTCACGGTGAAAGTGTATGCAGCCGGCGGTGAGAACGCGATGCACATGCATCCCTACGAGGACCACGCCTTCATCGTGCTCCAAGGCCAGGCGACCTTCCGCATCGATTCCGATGACAACATCCGTGTGGTGAACCCGAATGAGGGCGTCATGCTGCCCAAAACGGTGTGCTATTGGTTCCAGAGCAGCGCCCCTGAAAACCTGGTGATGCTCCGGGTGGGCGCGGCCCTCAAGTGGCCGGAGGACGGCCGGGCGTTTCCCGACGGGCGGCCCTTCGCCGGCGACTCCTACGAGAACAAAGAGGTCGAGAAAATCTTCCTGGACGGCCAGTTCTTCGGAGGGTAGCAGCGGTTCGCCGCTACGACCGGAGAGACCGGCTAGTTGTGCCTTCCCGAGGCCGCTGAGTTGCCAGGACCTCGTCTGGCCGCCGAAGGCGGGTTTCAAACCCGCCGCTACGCCGATCCGTTGGCTAGTTAAATTGGGGGACGATAACCCTCCCCTATCTGCGCCTATCTGCGCAATCTGCGGATAAGCCTGCCCCTATGGCGCCTGGAACGTCCAGGGGCCGGGCCAGGCGAGCGGCGCTCCGTCGCCCTGGACACGCGGGCGCACCCGCCAGCAGTAGGAGACACCGCGCTCCAGCGGGAACGCCGCCGGGATCGCGTAGGTGTTGGCCGGCAACGTTGCGCCACCGTGGACCAGCGCCCCATACACCATCGCCGTGGCGGTGGCCGGGTCGGTGTTGAAGCTGCGGTCCTTGCTGACCTGCACCTCGTAGTAGAAGACAGCGGGATTCGAGTTCGCCCAGGTGAGCGCGGGGGTCAGCGAAGAGACGGTTGACCCCGTTGCGGGACTGGCAGGACTGACGGTATCGCTCGCGGCCTTGGGGGTGCGGTAGTTCCACGATCCCCAGGCGCTCCAGTCGGCTTCGGTGGGGGTACCGGTGGCCGCGGTGGTGCGCACCCGCCAGAAGTAGGTCATGTCGGGCAGCAGGCCGTACCAGGCAGGCGGCGCTGGCAGCGTGAAGCTGGTCTCGACGTCCCGGATGATATCAACCGCCGGGCCGTCGCCGTTGAAGGGGACGTTCTGGAGTTCATACTGGGTGGTTCCCGGCGGCTTGGTCCAGGTGAGCGTCACGTCGAACCGGTCGAACACGGTGCCGTTGGCGGGCGCGCCGCCGCCAGCCCCTGGCTTGACGATGCTAAACAGTGTGAACCTTGGTGAAATGGTCCACCATCACTCCCAGCACGCCATCACTTTGGTTCACCACCCGGGTGGGCCGGGGATCGACCGTATTTCCCACCACTACGCCGCCTTTGACGGTGGCCAGGGTCCGTCCCCCGAGATCGCCGGCGGTCAGGTTGACCTCCAGATCAACGGCGGCCAGCAGGTTCACCCCTGAGCTGGTGGTGACCTCCACCGTTTTAGCCAACACCACCCCACCGCTGACGGTGACACCCGCGGGCGCCTCGTTGATGCCGGCAACGTTCACCGCGGTGGCTTCAGCGAAAACCCCGGGCGGTATATGAACCGTCACGCCACCGTCCACCGCAGCCCCACCGCCCACCAAAACATCACCGCCGCCCGGGCCCACCACCTGCCGCACCGGAGCCGGGGCCGCGGCGGCGCCGCCCAACACCAACGAAAGGTTGTCGGCGTAACCGTCGTTGTAAGCGCCCTCCACCCGGGTGAACAGCAGCACCACCTGTGCCTTGCGGGCGCCCATCGGAACGACGCCGGAAATCGAACGGGCCATCAACCCGGTGGCGAAGCCGCGGTCGGCCACGGTGACAGGGCCGATGGCAGCGGTGGCGAGGTCCCGTCCGTAATCGTCTTGGAAGCTGACCGTCAGGCTGGCGTTATCGCCCTGGCACTGGAACCCGCCAAGGTAGCCCGACAAGGTGAACCCGAGCCCGCCCTGATCGATGGCGGCAACATCGCCCGCGAGGTCATAACCTGGGTTCCCGTGGCGTTGAGGCCGGCTGGCCCGCCGGGGCAAAGAGCCCTCTGCCCCGGCTCACGGGGCCCGCATCCAATGCGGTGGGGAGGCCGCCCGCCGACCCGTACTGCACCTGAGTGAGACTGCCCGATACCACCCATCCGCTGGGCCGCTGCACGTCCACCGCGTTGGTGGCGGTGGCGCCGGTCTCGGCGTCCCCGTTCACGATGAGGTTGAGCCCGAGAGCGGCGAACGTTGAATCCGTCCGTGGCGGCGCCTGCGGGCCTGGCGGGGTTCCTTGAGCCGTTGCTGCCAGGGGCATCACCGAGGCCGCCATAATGCTGGCGAGCGCGAGCAGACGGAATGCAGATCGCATCGAAGCCCTCCGAGGCAGGTGGACAAAGGTTGGCAGGGTGCTCCGATGCTAACACCCGGCCAAGGGGCTGGCAATCACGTCACGCATTTTTTGCCGCTCCCGCCTCGTCCATTGGCGATCCGCCTATCATGGTGGTGACCGATGCCAGTCCCTACCGCACGTTTTGGAGTCAGTATGAACCCTTTCGACCTCACTGGACGGGTCGCCATCGTCACCGGGGGCAACGGCGGCATTGGGCTCGGCATGGCCCGGGGGCTGGCCGCCGCGGGGGCGAGGGTGGTGCTCGCGGCGCGCGATGCGGCCAAGGGGGCGGCTGCCGTCGCTGGAATCGAGGCCGAGGGCGGTATCGCCCGCTTCGCTGCAACCGACGTGCGGGACGAAGCGTCGGTGGCCCGGCTGATCGACGCCACCGCCAAGGACCTCGGCCGCATCGACATCCTGGTCAACAACGCCGGAGTCAACCTCCGAAAGCAGCCGCAGGACTACAGCCTCGAAGAATGGGAAGGACTCTTGAGCGCCAACCTCACCAGCGCCTTTCTGTGCTCCAAGGCCGCCTATGCCTATATGCAACGGGCTGGTTCGGGCAAGATCATCAACGTGGGGTCCATGATGTCGCTGTTCGGGTCAGCCTGGGCCACACCCTACGCCGCCACCAAGGGCGGCGTCGTTCAGCTCACTCGGGGGCTGGCGGTGGCCTGGGCCAGAGACGGCATCCAGGTGAACGCGGTGCTGCCGGGCTGGATCGATACCGAGCTGACCGCCGCCACCCGCCGCGAGATAGAGGGCTTTCATCAGCGCATCGTCGAACGCACGCCGGCCGGCCGCTGGGGCGTCGGGTCTGATCTCGCTGGGGTCGCCGTCTTCCTGGCAAGCGCCGCATCGGATTTTGTCACGGGGGCTGCGATTCCCGTCGACGGCGGGTATTCGGTCCAGGGATAGGACACAAGGAGGGGAAAATGGATGAATCGATGGTCACGACCGCGTTCTCGATCGAACCGGCCTATCGAAACTCTCAGGCGTCAGGAGATCCCGTACGGGCCCCCGGCGACGGTGATGGTGGCGCCGGAAACGTATCCAGCGGACTGGGAGCAAAGGTAGGCCACCGCACCGCCAATATCCTCGGGCTGGCACACCCGTCCGAAGGGGTAGGTCTCGTAGAGGGCCTTCAGGTCCTCCACGCCTCCGACGGCGCGCATGAGCCGCCGGCCCATGTCGGTCTCCACCAGTCCGGGGCGGACCACATTGACCCGGATGCCGTGCCGCTGCTCTTCGAGGGAAAGCGCGGTGGCCAGCGCCTCCATCGCCCGCTTGGCCGCAGTGTATGGTGCGCCGTTGGCGCGGGGACGGTCCGCGCCCGTGGAGGAGATGAACACGATATCGCCACGGTCCTGCTTCCTGAGATACGGCAAAGCCGCTTTGCTGCAGTAGTACGACCCGTAGAAATGAATGTTCATCACCCGCTGCAGTTCGGCGATCTCGGTATCGAACACCGCGTTGCCGCGGGAGGCGATGCCCGCGTTATTCACCACGATGTCCAGCCGCCCGAAGTCGGCCGCTACTTGATCGACCATCGCCTTCACGGTTTCGTAATCGGATGATAGGTCGCAGCAGTAGGTGCGGACGGTGCGGCCCAGGGCTTCGAGTTCACGTTGGGTCTCCTGCGCTGCGGCCTCATCTCTGCGATAGTTGATGGCGATATCCGCGCCGTCTCGAGCCAGGCACAGGGCTATCCCTTTGCCGATGCCTCTGCTGCTGCCGGTAACGAGCGCCACTCTTCCTGCCAGACTCACGATGGTACTCCTGTCGATGGGTTTCGAATCACGTCGATCCGCTGCTGGCCGCCGGACCTCGCCGGCCGGCAAAGCCCCTTGCGTTATCCGGCCGAGGATCGCGCCCTGACCACCAGCACCGGGCCGTGGCTTTCGTGGATCACCCGATCGGCGACACTCCCAAGGATGGTGCGCCCCAGCCCGGAACGGCCGTGGGACGAGACCACAATCAGCGTTCCCGGCACGTGGTTGGCCGCTTCGATCAGGTGGCTGACCGGCCCGCCCACTCCGACGACGGTGTCACAAATGAGGCCGGCGCCACTCACCTGCGCCGCCTTTTCGTCTAGGTACTCCCCCGCCGCGGCCTTCAGCTCGCTCACGATGTCGATCGGGTAGGCAACATAGTTTGACCCGGCGAAGAGTTCGACCTCGCTGGGCACCACCTGCACCAGCGTAACGGTCAGCTTGAGCCGCCGGGCAAGCTCAGCGGCGTAGGGCAGCGCGGCCTCAGCGAGATCGGAGCCGTCGAGTCCAACCAGCACTCGAGCCAGGCTCACCACCGTCTTGCCGTCGCGCGGCGGCCGGAGGGTGAGCACAGGGATCGAACTGCCGTGGATCAGATGGTCGGTGACGCTGCCCACCATCCACCGCTCCAGGCCGGCACGGCCATGGGTGGCGAGCGCAATCAGTTCAATCCCCTGATGGGCGGCGTACTGCAGGAGGGTGTCCGCCACCGGCCCGGACAGCACCGCCTCGCGAACCTCCAGACCCCTACTCCGTAATTGCGTGGCCTTTTCGTCCAGGTAACGCCGGGCGCTGGATTCGGCCTCCGCCCCCTGCTGGCCCAAGAAGGCCTCGTGCGCCGCGCTTACGCCCGCGGGCGGCATCGGCACCACGTTGACGAGGGTGATCTCGCCCTGAAATGACCGGGCGATGTCTTCGGCATAGGGCAATGCCGCCTCGGCCAGCGCAGACCCATCCAGCGGAACCAGAACTTTGCCTAGCATGAGGCGTTCTCCTCGGTAAATCAGGTGTCCGGACGATCGGGCGGGCCAGCGACCCTCAGTGTACCATCAGCCCAAAAGCGGAAGCGGGGTTCGCCCATTGGACGGATGGCAGGGCGACGCGTGCGTCGCCGCTACCCCAGCGCCTCGATAATGTCCGACACCACCTCGCCAATCATGATGGCGGTCAGGTTGGTGTTGGCATGGGGCACCACCGGCATGATGGAGGCATCGGCCACCCAGAGGTTATCGATGCCGTGAACCCGCAAACGGTGGTCGACCACCGTTTGCGGGTCGGAGGCGGGCCCCATCTTGCAGGTGCCGGCCCCGTGGTGGTAGCTGTCGTGGGTGGTCCTCGCAAAGGCCGCCCAGTCGTCGCCGTGGGATGGCTGCATCAGCGGCCCGTAGTATTTCGCCAGCGAAGGGTGCCCCACCAGATCGGTGATAAACCCCATGGTGGCGGTCATTGCCCGCACGTCTTCGGGATCCTCCAACATCCGGGCGTCCACCTCCGGGACCGCCTCCGGATCGACGCCGGTGAACACCAACCGCCCTCGGGAGCGCTGCTCCAGCAGGTGCGCAGAGATCGACATCATCCGCCGGATCCCGGGAACCTCGGCGGGCGGACGCATGAAAATATGGAAGTTCGCGCCCGGCAGACCGGGATCGCTCTTGGTCATGAGCCGGAACCGGGGCACAATCCAGTCCTCGGTGAACCCGGTCGGGCCGTCGAAGGTCATCTGGACCACGGCGTGGTCCTGGTAATTTTCCCCCACGCCGGGCAACTCCCTGACCTGGGCGATCCCCAGGCGCTGCAATTCCGGCGCCGGACCGATGCCGGACAACATCAACACCTGCGGACTGTGGAAGGCTCCCGCGGTGAGCACGAAGCGGTCCGCGTGGGCACGCAGGGTCAGGCCGTCCCTGCGGTATTCCACAAAGCCGGCCCGGCTGCCGGAAACACCCAACCGGATCGCCAGGGCGCCGGCGATGATCGTGAGGTTCGGGCGGTCCCGTGCGCCGGCCAGATAGGCCACGGCGGTGGACTGCCGCCGCCCGTCTTTGATGGAGTACGGCGACGCGCAGACGCCGAAGGGGTCCGGCCCGTTGAGATCGGGACAGGTCGGGAGTCCCATACTCAGCGCTCGGTCGATATAGGCACGGACCGGCTCGGAGGCCGGCGTGTCGAGCAAGAAGGGTCGTTCGATGTGAAGCGGCCCGCTGGAGCCATGGATCGGATCGTCGGGGAAGTCCCGGTCCGATTCCATACGCCGCAATACCGGCAGCAGTTCGTCGTAGGACCAGCCGGGATTGCCCAGCGCGGCCCAGCCATCGAGGTCGCGCTTAGTGGGGCGGGGCGCCGCCATCGCGTTCACCGACGAACCCCCGCCCATAACGCGGCCCGCCAGCGAATAGAAGACGCTGCCGTCGGCCAGACGCGTGGTGGGGTAGAGCGTCACGTAGGGCGATTCCAGCAGCAGGCGGGTCTGGAGCGAGGCATCGGAGATCAGCTCCGGCAGGGGCCGGGGGTCCGGCCCCGCCTCCAGCAGCAGCACCCGCCGGTGGGGATCTTCCGAGAGACGGACCGCTGCGGCGCAGCCCGCCGATCCGCCCCCGACGACGACGACATCGAACCCTCTCTGCATGGTAACCTTCTTTGCGTGCTGGCCTCGGACGGCGGCTACATGCGGCGCCGCTCATGGCGCTGTCCCGTTGGAGGCGCCTTTTCACATCCGCGCCACCGGGTTCCCTGGTGGCGCGGTTCATTTCCGGGGATCCGTCCACTCCAACCGGATCTTCGTTCCGGCGCCGGGGGCGGACACGACGGTGAACTGCCCGTGGATTGAAGCGGCCCGTTCCTGCATGATCCGGACCCCGTGGTGCATCGGGCCGACGCCGGCGGGGTCGAACCCGACCCCGTTGTCCTCGATCTCCAACAGCCAGCCGTGCTCGGTGGCGCTGAGGTCGACGCACGCCACGGTCGCCCGGGCGTATTTCGTGACGTTCGCCAGCGCCTCCTGGGCAGTCCGGTAAATCGAAAGCTTCACTTCCGGCGACAGCACGCCCAGCGACGCGATGCTGCCGGTGAAGGCCGTGGTGGATTTGGCGGCGGCGGAGTCCACGAGACTCTGGATCAGTTCTTGAAGATCCGCTTGGACCAACTGGCCAGGCCGCAACTCCAGCAGCAGTTGCCGCATCTCCCGCAGCGCATTGCCATTATAGGACCGGATGTCGTTCAGCGCGCTGAGTGCGTCGGCCCGGTCCCGTTCCCACAACTCGGGAAGCACGTCTGCCAGGAGCCCGGCGGAGAACAACGTCTGGCTCACCGCATCGTGGAGCTCTCGGGCCAGCCGTTCCCGCTCCGCCGCGGCAGCAGCCTCCCCCACACGCAAACGCAACTGGGCATTCTCCAGCGCCAGCCCCACCTGCTGCGCCACCAAGGCTGCAAGTTCTTTGTCCTGCGGGCTAAACCGGCGGTTCTTCACGTAATGAACTGCGCAGACACCGCGCAACATCCCACCGGTTATGATGGGAATCGTCAAGTGCGCAGCGAAACGTTTTCCCAACTCCCGCAAAACCCGTTCATGTTCCCGGCTCAGCGGCACCCCTTTCGACCTGAGGGCGCCGCGATCGAGCTCGCCCAGCACATCATTTTGGACCCGGATTTCTCCAAGCAACGCGGCGCGCCCCAGGGGGCTGTCCTTATCACATGGACATTATCAGCGCAAAGGTCTTTTCGCTGGAAGCGCCGCAGGATCCCATCCGGTTCAGAACCCGGCCGCCCCGCACGCCACCTCCCCTCCCCTGTGCTCTGGACATCTTCGAGGTACGGCCGCTGGGCCCGGCTTCTCCGGACTGGGCCGGATTTCGGCGGGACCTCAGCGAACTGATCGCGTTAACCTCCAACGATGGCGCGCCGGTGGCGCTGGACCGGGTCGTCGAGCGATTTGGTGCGGCGATTGCCGGCGCTGCCACCACCAGGGCAGCCCTCACGCCCATCGACGTTGCTGGTCGATAACCCGGCCGGCTCGGACCATACGCGCCTCGAACTGCACTCCGCCGACGTACCAGGATTCTTGTTCGCCTTCACCAATGCCCTGGCGGGGTCGACCGTCGACATCCGGCAGGCGTCGGTGGAAACGGTGAACGGACAGGCGCGGGACCTGTTCTGGGTCACGGGGCGAGATGGACGGCCGCTGACCAGCCCCGACCGCATCCAGGAGCTGCGAGTGGCGGCGGTGTTGGTGAAGCAGTTCACCTATCTGTTGCCGCGCTCCCCAGAACTGGCGCAGGCCCTGCGCCAGTTCCGCGGACTGCTGGGCCAGATCCTGGCCAAGCCCGAACGGGCGCGCGACCTCACCAACCTGCAGTCACCCGAGGTGCTCGAAACCCTGGCCGGGTTGATGGGCGTCAGCCGGTTCCTGTGGGAGGACTTCCTCCGCCTCCAGCACGAGAACCTCTACCCTGTGGTGGTGGACGTATCCGGGCTCAATGCGGCGGTCTCGAAAGCGCCGCTCACCGAGACGCTGAGCGCCGGCCTCGATCCCACAGCTCCCATACCGGAACGCATCGCTCAACTGAACCGGTTCAAGGACCGCGAGATGTTCAGGATCGACCTGCGCCACATCACGGACAAGACGTCATTTCCTAGCTTTTCCGAAGAGTTGACCACGCTGGCGGAAGTGGTCGTTGCAGCGGCGGCGCACCTGGCGTTGGAAACAACCGGTGATGTCGCACCCCCCGGTGCGTTGGCAGACATCCCCTGGAGCATCGCGGCACTGGGGAAGTTCGGCGGGAGTGAGTTGGGATTTGGGTCTGACATCGAACTCATCTTCGTCTACGATGGCGCCTTAAATAATGGCGTTGACAACCGTCTCCACGGATACTTCGAATCATTTGTCCGGGCTTTCGAGGCTTCCATCCACGCCCGGCAGAACGGCGTCTTCGAGATCGACCTGCGGCTGCGGCCCCACGGGAGCGCGGGAGCGCTTGCCGTGCCGTTGGACGCCTTCCGGTCCTACTACTCCCCGAATGGCGACGCACAGCCATTCGAGCGCCTGGCGCTCGTCAAGCTGCGCCCCGTTGCGGGCGACCCCATCCTCGGGGCGACGCTGTTGGCCATCAGGGACGCGTGGGTCTACTCCTCCCTGCCCGTCGACCTCGACGACATGCGGGGCCTGCGGCAGCGTCAGGCGGACGAATTGGTGCCGCCGGGAGAGGTGAATGCCAAGTACAGCCCGGGCGGCCTGGGAGACGTGGAGTATTATGTCCAGTCGCAGCAGATCCGGTGGGGGCGCCGCAACCCCCGAGTCCGCGCCACCAACACCCTGGACGCGATCGCGGGCCTGGCTGCGGAAGGGGCGCTCGATGCGGCCCGTGCCGAAGGGCTCATCGCATGCTACAGCTTCCTCCGGCAACTGATCGACGCGCTGCGGGTGGTGCGAGGCAACGCCAAGGACCTCAACATTCCCGCCATCGGATCAAATGAGTTCAATTACCTGGCCCAGCGGCTTCAACTGAGCTCGGCGGACGCGTTGGAGGCGGCCATCGCCGCCCGAATGAGCCAGTCCGCCTCCGTCTGGGATTGGTGAGGGTCGCTCAACCCGCCGTTCTGCGCGTTGACGCTGAGCATCCGGTGGGGTACGCTCCGGTGCGGCGGCGCCCAACCCATCCCACCGAGGTGACCATGCCAGAAACCACCAGAGGCCGGCCCATTCCCATTCAGATGACGGTCAATGGCATCCAACGGGCCGCAGACGTGGAGCCGCGCACGCTGCTGGTCCACTTCCTGCGGGAAACGCTGGGCCTCACCGGCACCCACGTGGGTTGCGACACCACCCAGTGCGGCGCCTGCACCGTCCATCTCGATGGCCGCGCAGTCAAGTCGTGCACGATCCTGGCCGCGCAAGCTCAGGGAGGAGACGTCACCACCATCGAGGGGTTGGCAAACGCATCGGGGCTGCATCCCGTCCAGGAGGGGTTCCGGCAGGAGCACGGCCTGCAGTGCGGTTACTGCACCCCCGGGATGATCATGAATGCGGCGGACCTGTTGCAGCGCAACCCCCACCCCACCGAAGACGAAATCAAGCACGCCCTGCAGGGAAACCTGTGCCGGTGCACCGGTTATGTCAACATCGTCAAGGCGGTCCAGTGGGCCGCGGCCCAGCGAGGAGGCGGCGATGTTCCCCGCTAGCTTCGACTACCACGCCCCCACCACAGTCCCCGAGGCGTTGCGGCTGCTGGCCGAGAACGGCCCGGACGCCAAACTGCTGGCGGGGGGCCACAGCCTGCTCCCGGCAATGAAATTGCGGCTGCTGGAGCCGGGCTGCCTCGTCGATATCGGACGCATCCCGGAACTCCGGGGGATCCGCCGGGAGGGGCAGACGCTGGTCATCGGCGCCGCCACCCTCCACGCCGACATCGCGACGTCCGATGTGGTGCGGCAGGCGGCGCCGGGGCTGGCCACCGCAGCCTCCCTCATCGGCGACGTTCAGGTGCGCAACCGCGGCACCATCGGCGGCAGCGCCGCCCACGACGACCCCGCCGCCGACTACCCGGTGATCCTCACCGCGTTGGATGCCTCCTTCATGCTGGTGTCCAGTGCGGGCGCCCGCACCGTTGCGTCCGGCGACTTCTTCCTTGACTACTTCACCACGGCGCTGAGCGACCTGGAGATCATCACCGAAGTCCGGATCCCGGGTGCAGCGGCGAGCGTCACCTCGGCCTACGCCAAGCTGGAACACCCGGCATCCGGCTTTTTGGTGGTCAGCGCCGGCGTCCGCATCGAGCGCGGCGCCGATGGGCGCTGCCGCACTGCCCGCATCGCGATTGGCGGGCTCGGAGGCAGACCCTTCCGGGCGACGGCCGTCGAATCGGCGTTGGCCGGTCATGCCCTCACCCCGGCGGCAATCGCCGCCGCCGCGGCGCTGGCGGCGGACGGGTCCGACCCCGACGGCGACGCCTACGCCCCCGCCGAATACCGCCGCCACATGGCCACGGTCTATGTACAACGAGCCCTGGAGGCCGCCCTATGACACAACACCCTCACGGCACCACCGGGCTCATTGGAGCGTCCGTCCCGCGGGTGGAGGACCTGGCGCTGATCACCGGGGCGGGTCAGTATGTCGATGACATCCAACTGCCCGGCATGCTCCACATGGCGGTGGTACGCAGCCCCTATCCCAAGGCCAGGATCCGTTCCATCGAGACCGCCGCAGCACGGGCGATGCCCGGAGTGGCAGCGGTGATCACCAGCGCCGACCTTGAAGGGAAACTCAACGTGGTGGCGCCGCCCATGTTCCCCGGAATGCAGGCCCCACCGACACCGGCGCTCGCGGCCGGCATGGTGTACGCGGTGGGTGCTCCCATCGCGGCGGTAGTGGCGGCCACCCGTACGCTGGCCCAGGATGCCGCCAACGCCGTCGAGGTGGAGTACGAGCCGCTTCCCGCCACCGTCGACGTCGAGGTGGCCACGGCCCCCGGCGCGGCGCCGGTGCGGGACGAACTCCAGCACAACATCGTCTACACCACCGTTCGGGAAGGCGGTGATGTGGACAAGGCCTTCGGTGAGGCCCACCACATCACCCGCCTGAGAATTCAGAGCCCCCGCCAGGTCGTGCTGGCCATGGAGCCCCGCGGCTTGGTCGCGGCGCCCGAGCGTCCCGGCCAGGGCCTGCGGGTCTGGATCTCCCACCAGACCCCCCACCTGGCACGGTCGGAACTTGCCGCGGAGTTGGGGTATCCGGAGCACCTGATCCACCTCAGCGCCCCCGACGTGGGCGGCGGGTTCGGCAGCAAGTCGGGCATCTACCGTGAGGACCTGCTGGCGTGCCATCTGGCGCTCAAGCTGGACCGCCCGGTCAAGTGGGTAGCCACCCGCAGCGAGGACTTCGTAGCGACCAACCAGGGCCGGGACCAGTTGATGTTCTCAGAACTCGCCCTGAGCCAGGACGGGACGATGCTGGGCCTGAAGGTGAAGTTGCTGGCCAACATGGGCGCTTACCTGCACTTCGCCACCGCGGGCCCGCCCCAGCGCATGATGGGCATGGCGCCGGGCTGCTACCAGATCCGCAACCTGCGGGTCGAGGTTTCGGGTGTGTTCACCAACACCGTCTCCACCGGGCCCTACCGGGGCGCGGGCCGGCCCGAGGCGGTGCTGAACATCGAACGGCTGGCCGATCTGGCAGCGCGCGAACTCGGCCTCGACCGCATCGCGCTGCGGCGCAAGAACTTCATCCGGCCGGACCAGTTCCCCTACCGCACGGCGACGGGAGTCGAATACGATTCGGGCGATTACGAAAAGGCGCTCGATGAAGCGCTGCGGCTGTCCGGCTACGATGCGATGCTGCGTCAGCGCGACGAACGGCGGGCACGGGGCGAACTGGTGGGCGTGGGCCTCTGCAGCTTCGTGGAGCCCAGCGGCGGCGCGTTCTTCGAGAGCGGCAGCATAAGGGTCGAGCCCTCGGGGGCCGTCACTGTGCTCACCGGCTCCAGCCCCCACGGGCAGGGGCTGGAGACCACGTTTGCGCAGGTCGTAGGCGAGAAGCTGGGTGTGCCAATGGACCGCATCAGCGTGCGGCATGGCGACACCGTGGCCATCCAGCAGGGCATCGGTACCTTCGGCAGCCGCAGCGCCATCATGGGCGGCGGCGCCCTGGTGGCGGCCGCTGAGAAGGTGATCGACAAGGCGAAACGCATCGCCGCCCACCTGCTGGAGGCGGCCACCGAGGATATCGTGCTGGAAGACGGCGCCTTCGCCGTGGCCGGCGTGCCCAACAAGGCGATGACCTGGGCGCAGATTTCGGGCGCCGCCCACCGGGGCCGCATCCCCGCCGACATGGAGGCAGGTCTCCAGGAATCCGCCACCTACGACCCCCGCCGGGAGTCGTGGGGCTTCGGCACCCATGTCGCCCTGGTCAGCATCGAGACCAACACCGGCGAGTTGAAGATCGAAAAGCTGGTGCTGGTGGACGATTGCGGCGTTTTGATCAATCCGAAGATCGTGGAGGGCCAGATCCACGGCGGGGTGGCCCAGGGCTTGGGCGAAGCACTGCGAGAGCACATGCGGTTCGACGAGGACGGTCAGGTGCTCACCGGTTCTTTGATGGACTACGCCATCCTGCGGGCGGCCGATATGCCCCCGCTCATCATGGGGGAGACGGAGACCCCCAATCCTTTCAACCCGCTCGGGGTTAAGGGCGTCGGCGAGGCCGGCGCGAACGGCGCGCCCCCGGCGGTGGCCAACGCTGTCATGGACGCGCTCGAACCCCTCGGCATCCGTCACGTAGACATGCCGTACACCGCCCCGAAGCTATGGGCTGCGATCCGGGCGGCCCAGGGGGATCAGGGCGCATGAAACTGGACGGCGTGTACACCTTTCACGCCCCGCGGCAACTCGTCTGGGAAACGGTGCAGGACCCGGAGGCGCTGCGCCGCTGCATTCCGGGACTCGAAACCTTCGAACCCACCGGGCAGGACGAATACGCGGCCACCATGAAGATCGGGGTCGGCAGCATCAAGGGCAGCTACCGCGCCAAGATCCGTATCTTCGACCTCCAGGAACCCGAGCACTACAAGCTGAGCGTCGAAGCCACGGGGACCCCGGGCTTCGTGCGCGGCGAAGGGAGCTTCGACCTGGTGGCCGACGACGCCGAGACGACCACGCTGCGCTGGGAGGCCGACGCCCAGATCGGCGGCGCGGTGGCGGCGGTGGGGCAGCGGATGCTGGGCGGCGTCGCCAAGATGACCGTCGGTCAGTTGTGGGCGGCGCTGGACGCCCAGGTGAAGGCGCGGCAGGCCAGGGGGTGAGCCGTCCCCTGAGCCAGAGCGGCCGGCCAACCTAAGAGTTCACTCTTTCAGGGGACCGTGACATCGCCGTTGTACATCGACGCCGTGAAACCATGAATGGTACCATCAACAAGCTCCGAAATAGTCATACAGGAGGTCCGAGATGTTGTTCCACGTGACCTGGGATTTTGTCGACCAATCGGAGGAGGGGGAGCGCCGCTCTCTGGAGGTGTTTCAACAGTGGAAGCCGCCGGCGGGCGCGGAATTCAAGGGGTTCTACCAGTTTGCCGACGGCAGCGGCGGCGTCGCCATCATCGAGGTGGACAGCGCCGCCACCCTGGCCCGCACCACCGCCCCCTGGGTCCCGTGGCTCCATTTCACCGTCACCCCCATTGTGCCGGTCGAAGAGGCGACCGCGATCGGCATGGAAGCCATCCAATTCCGGGATTCGGTCTGAACCCAGCGCTTGAGAGACGCTCGCCTGAGGCGAGCGCCCCCCACCACGCCACCTGCCTTGATCGCCAGTGATGTCGTGGTGCTTGGCGGCGGCGCGGCCGGGCTGATGTGCGCCATCGAGGCCGGCAGGCGCGGCCGCCGGGTGGTGGTGCTGGAACGCAGCGAGCACGTCGGGAAGAAGATATTGATCTCGGGCGGCGGACGCTGCAACTTCACGAACCTGCACACGGGGCCGGACAACTACCTCTCGGCCAATCCCCACTTCTGCCGCTCGGCGCTGGCCCGCTACACTCCGGCGGACTTCGTGGTCCTGGTGGAGCGCCACCGCATCGCCTACCACGAGAAGGAGCAGGGCCAACTCTTCTGCGACGGTTCCGCCCGGCAGATCGTCGAGATGCTGCTGGCCGAGTGCCGAGCGGCCGGGGTGGAAGTGCGGACCGGTTGCGGCATCACCGCGGCGGAATCGGCTGGGAGCGGGTTCCGGGTGTCGACTGCCCATGGTCCGGTGGACTGCGCCAGGTTGGTGGTCGCCACCGGCGGCCTCTCGATCCCCAAGATGGGCGCCACCGATTTTGGCTACCGGCTGGCCCGCAGCTTCGGCCACACCATCATCCCCACCCGTGCCGGTCTGGTCCCGCTGACCTTCGGGGAGCCTGAAGCAGGGCGGTATAGAGAACTGGCGGGTGTGAGCCTACCCGTGGAGGTCCGATGCGGCGACGGAGCTTTCTCCGGTGGGATGCTGTTCACGCATCGGGGGCTGAGCGGACCTCCCGTACTCCAGATCTCCTCATACTGGGAACCTGGCGCCGAACTCAGCGTCGACTTCCTTCCAGGCCTTGATCCCGCGGGCTGGCTTGATGGCTGGAGGAAGGAACGGCCGGACGCGCTGCTCAGCACGGCGCTCGCTGAGCGGTTGCCACAACGCCTCGCGAAACGTCTGGGTGAGGCCGTTTTCGACAACCGCCCGCTGCGCCAGTTCCGCGACGCCGAACTCCGGTCGGTGGCCGAGGCCCTGGGCCGTTGGCGAGTCCGCCCGATGGGAACCGAGGGCTACCGGACCGCCGAGGTGACCCTGGGCGGCGTGAACACCCGTGAACTCTCGTCGACCACGATGGAGTCGACCATCGTCCCCGGCCTCTATTTCATCGGCGAGGTACTGGACGTCACCGGCCATCTGGGCGGCCACAACTTCCAGTGGGCCTGGGCCTCAGGGCACGCGGCCGGGCAGGTGGTGTGAGGGGGAGTCCCAGTATGGCAAGACGTGAAACTTCCCGAGGGGAAGATTCTGATCCCCGGCGTGGTGGGCCACCACAGCGACTTCATCGAACACCCGGAACTGGTGGCCGACCGCCTGGTTCAGTACGCCGGCGTGGTGGGCCGGGAAAACGTCATCGCCGGCACCGACTGCGGGCTGGGCACACGGGTGGGCCACGGCAAGATCGCCTGGTCCAAGTTCGAAGCGCTGGCGGAGGGCGCCGCGATCGCGAGCCGCCGCCTCTGGAAGTGAAAGCGACGGGCCCTGCGCCATGAAACGCACTGCCAACTTCATCGCGACCGTCCGATAATGCTGTTCAACGGTCGAAATTGTAGGAGTTCACAATTGAGGCACTATCGGGCTCAGGAGCGGGAGTGCATGAGGGCGGCTGCCCTTCTGCCGGGGGCGTGGGGGTGGCCCCCACAGAATCCTCCTCCTTTCCCCTGGGGTGAGGGGAGTGGCTCAGGCCGCCTGAATCCCCGACACTGAACAGATACGCGAGGTTCAGCGACGTTGCCGCACCCGATCCGATCGGGTAACGTTGCATATGACATCGAAGCCCGCGCCCCAGCGCCTCCAGGAGGAGCCATGAACCCACTGCAGCAACTCCACCAGCACGGCCAATCGGTGTGGCTCGACTACATCAGCCGGGAACTGCTCACCGGCGGTGGGCTGCGGCGGCTTATCGAGGAGGACGGGCTGCGGGGCATGACCAGCAACCCCAGCATCTTCCAGAAAGCCATCACCACCGGCAGCGCCTACGACGACGCGGTCCGCCGCTTCCTCGGCGCCAACCCGCGGGCGGACTCCGAGGCGGTGTACGAGGAGCTGGCGGTCGAGGACATCCGAATGGCGGCTGACCAACTCCGGCCGGTCTACGACGGCTCGGGCGGGGCCGACGGCTTCGTCAGCCTGGAGTTGTCGCCCCGGCTGGCGCGCGCTACCGGCAGCAGCATCGAGCAGGGGCGGCGGCTCTGGAAGACGGTCGACCGTCCGAACCTGATGCTGAAGGTGCCCGCGACAGCCGAGGGTATCCCGGTGGTGGAGACGCTGTTGTCCGAGGGCATCAACATCAACATCACCCTTATGTTTTCCATGGCCCACTACGAAGCGGTGGCCAACGCCTATCTCCGGGGCGTGGCTCGCTCCACCGATCCGGCGGGCATCGCCTCGGTGGCCTCGTTCTTCGTGAGCCGGGTCGATACCCTGGTCGACAAACAACTGGACGCGATCGGATCACCGGTTGCGCTAGCGCTGCGGGGCAAGGTCGCGGTTGCGAACAGCAAGCGCGTCTACCACCGCTTCCGGGAGATTTTCGATGGCGAGGCCTTCGTGCCGCTCCGCAACCGGGGGGCACGGGTGCAGCGCCCGTTGTGGGGCAGCACCAGCACCAAGAACCCGGTGTACTCCGACGTGCTGTACGTCGAGGAACTCATCGGCCCCGACACCGTCAACACCCTGCCCACCGAGACGGTGGACGCCTTCCGCAACCATGGCCGTCTGACCGACGCGCTGCTCTCCGGGATCGAGGAAGCCAACGCGGTGTTCGCATCCCTCGATTCGCTGGGAGTCGACATGCACGCCGCAACCGAGCAGTTGCAGGTGGAAGGGGTCGACGCCTTCGCCAAAGCCTACGACCAACTGTTGGGCGCACTGGAAGAGAAGGCGCGGTCAGTCACGGCCTGAGGGAGGCGCTGAGGGTAGCTCGACACGCGATTATGGAGGATACAGGTGGCCGGGAGATCTTGTTGCGGGCGCTCACGCCTCTGGGTTTCACGGTGCACACCACCACGAGCTATTGGGAATTGATCCAGGCTAAACCTCCTGAGGTTCGCAACCGGCTTGCCGAGGTGCGACGGTGCCTTGAGGCGCCCGAACAGGTCAGCCGCAGCAAACAGGATAGCACGGTGCAGCTTTTCTATAGGCCGGCGCCCCCGTATCATCCATGCGTGGTGGTCAAGCGGTTGGACGTTGATGGCTTCATCATCACGTGCTATCTCACCGATACAATCAAGGAAGGGGTCCGCATGTGGCCGGCATCCGCGTAATCCACGACCCAGCGGGAGAAACCCTCACCATTTACTGGGCGGAGCCTCGGGCGGAGCAGGTCTGCGAGGAGACCGGCGAGGGGGTCATTCTCATTAAGGACGCTGCAAGCGATGAGGTCATTGGTTTTGAACGGCTCTACTACCGGCCGGAGCCGTCGGGGCCGGCGCTCATCTTTGAAACTGCCTC
This sequence comes from Dehalococcoidia bacterium, assembly GCA_009692945.1. Taxonomy (GTDB): domain Bacteria; phylum Chloroflexota; class Dehalococcoidia; order SHYD01; family SHYD01; genus SHYD01. Next base: position 18,123 of record SHYD01000013.1, read on the forward strand.
GGTGACCAGTTAGGCAAATAGTCCGCACCCTCACCCACCGGCATTCGCTGGGCCCGGCGCGATCCCGACCCCCAACTGTCCCGCCAAGGCCTCGGGATCGGTGACCGGCAGCAGGCACGCGAAGTGCTCACAGACATAGGCGGTGGCCTGCCCATCCACCTGACCCCGGCCCCGCAGCAACGAGATCGCTTCCACGGCGGTCGTATCCTCCGGCGCGGCCAAAGCGACGACCTTGTGGGGAAGAAAGTTGCCCCACACCACCGAGAGCAGACCCTGAGTGGCAGGGTCGGTCATCCTGCCGACGATAGCGATCTCCTGAGACGGCGCCAGGAAGTCGTCGAGCACGCACAGCAGGTGCCCGAAAGCGGTGGGGTGCTGCCGCATATAGTCCGCCAACTGCTCCAACATCCGCCGACTCCGTTCCTCGAAGTCGGCCCGCCCCGTGAACCGGGCCAGCCGGAGCAACACCCCGGCTGCCACCGAGTTGCCCGAGGGGATGGCGTTGTCGGTGTACTCCTTGGGGCGGCTGATGAGGGTCTCGTGGTCGGCGGAGGTGTCGAAAAAGCCGCCGGCTGCGTCGTCCCAGAACAGGCTGACCATGGTTTCGGTCAGTTCAACGGCGGTGCGGAACCAGCGCGGGTCGAAGGTGAGCTCGTAAAGGGCGAGCAGCCCATCCGCCAGGAACGCGTAGTCCTCCAGATAGGCGTTGAGCTTCGCCTCGCCGTTCCGGTGCGTCCGGAGCAGGCGTCCGTCCCGGTACAGGCGGGTGGTCACGAATTCGGCATTGGCCACCGCCGTGTCCCGGTAGTCGGACCGGCCCAGCGCCGCCGCCGCCTCGGCGAAGCTGCGCAGCATCAACCCGTTCCAAGCGGTGATGGTCTTGTCGTCAAGCCCCGGCCTCACCCGCCCGCTACGGACCGCGAGCAGCTTGGGACGGCAGCGGCTCAACACCGCCTCCACCTCGCCGGCCGGCATCCCCAGGGCGTCGGCGATGGCCTGGGGGTTGCGGGGTACGTTGAGGATGTTGACACCTTCGAAGTTGCCGCCCGCCGAAGCGCCGTAGTAGGCGGCGAAGACCCTCGCATCGTCCGGACCCAGGGTATCGAGCAGCTCCCTGAACGGCCACACGTAGTATTTGCCCTCGTGGCCCTCGCTGTCGGCGTCCTCCGTGGAGTAGAAAGCCCCCTCGGGCGATACCATCTCGCGCTGTACGTAATCGAGAGTCTCCTCGGCGACCTTGCGGAAAAACGGGTCTCGGGTCAACTGGTAGGCGTTGAGGTAGGCCCGGCTCAGCAGGGCGTTGTCATAGAGCATCTTCTCGAAGTGGGGCGCCAGCCAGTAGGCGTCGACTGAGTAGCGGTGGAAGCCGCCCCCCAACTGGTCGTACATCCCGCCGCGCGCCATGTTCACCAGCGTATGGGTGGCCATGTCCAGCGCTTCGGTATTACCGGTGCGGTGGGCCACCCGGAGCAGGAACTCCAGTGTCATGGGCTGAGGGAACTTGGGCGCCCCCCCGAAGCCGCCATAGGTCGGGTCGTACCGCTCCTTGATGTTGACATAGGCCTGATCCAGCTGCGCGAGTGAGAGCTTGCCGGGTTCGCTCTGGCCCACGGCGCGGTTGATGACCCCCAGCACCCGCTCCGCGTTGAGCCGGACATCTTCACTCCGAGAACGATAGGCGTCGGCCACGCTTTCCAGCACGCGGCGGAAGCTGGGCATCTGTCCCCGATCGATGGGCGGGAAATAGGTGCCGCCGAAGAAGGGTACGCCGTCCGGGGTGAGGAACATCGTCATGGGCCAGCCGCCCCGCCCGGTCATGGCCTGGACCGCGCTCATGTAGATGCTGTCCAGGTCGGGACGCTCCTCCCGGTCGACCTTGATATTCACGAAATGCTGGTTCATGAGGGCCGCGGTGCCGGGGTCCTCGAAGGACTCGTGTTCCATCACGTGGCACCAGTGGCAGGCGCTGTAGCCGATGCTCAGCAGGATCGCCCGGTTCTCCGACCGTGCTCGCCCCAGCGCCTCGGGTCCCCAGGGGTACCAATCGACGGGATTGTGCGCGTGCTGCAACAGGTAGGGGCTGGTCTCATGGATCAGGCGGTTGGGCATTGGAGGAGAGTTATCCACAGATTACACAGATTCAAATTGATATTGATAATGTAGGGGCGGGTTGCAGCTCGCTTGAATCACCTGCCCCGCCAATAGCCGGGACGTCTATGTCCATGTGAAACGGCCACGATCTGGACCACGTCTTCGTCCGTTCCGTAGACGAGGAAAAACGGGAACCCCCGGAGATTGCAGCGCCGTAATCCCTGCCCGAGACTCGGCCAACGGTCTGGATGCTGCTCCACTCGCGCCACAGCCCGATCGAGTTCGGCAAGGAATCCCTGGGCTGCGACGTTACTCCGTTCCTGATACCATACGAACGCCGCCTGCGCCTCGGCAGCGGCATCCGGATGGAACTCGACACCACTCCGGCCGGTCATTCACCGGCGATCCTGCGCCAGACTTCCGGCCACGGTAGCGGCTGCACCCGTCCGGCATCGAGATCGCGAACCCGACGTTGAATTTCGATCCGCCAAGCCTCCTCCGCATCCTCATCCACTTCAGTTTCCAAGCTTTCGAGCAGCGCAGCCGCTAGCGCGGCACGGGCGCCAATGGGCAATCTCAACGCTTCACGCAGCACCACAGCAGGGTCTTCGCTCATGGTCCTTCTCCTTTTTCCCCAATGCCTCATTGATCGGGTTGTTCAGAGTATGGCATAACCACTGCTTAGAACGGTGCAATGGCCGTTTCAAATGCGGCCGCCCGGCGGTAGGAGTTCACAGTTGAGGGGCCGCCTGGTCGGGAAGCGGGAGTGCACGAGGGCGGCAGCCCTCTGCCGGGGGCGTGGGGGTGCCCCACACAGAGAATTCTCCTCTCTTTTTTTCTGGGTTGGGGGGGGGGTCATTCCGCCGGCCCCTGAGTCTGAATTCATACCGCCGGGCGTCCTTCTTCCCATGGCGTCGGCGGGCGATCCCTAAGAGAATGGTCGCACACTGGAGATGCCACACGGAGGAAGCCATGGCTTGGAACGGCTGGAAGGTCATCGATATGGACGCCCACATCGTGGAGCGGCCCGCCGAGATGTTCGGCGACCACATGGACCCCGCATACCGCGAAAAGTTCGGGCGGCTCAAGCGGGCGCTCGAAGCGAACGCCGCCCGGGGGCTGCCGCCCGCCATCGCCTCCAGCCGCTACGCTGTGGTGGCGCCCATCATCTCCGACGACACGCTGGGGGAACCCGACAGCTTTGGCGACATCCCCCGCGAGTTCATCCTGAACCCGACGGGAGGCGGGCGCCGCAACTTCGGCAGGCCGGGCCGGCCCGACCTGCCGAGCATCCGGCCCCAGGTGAACGTCGACGTGCCAGAGCGCCTCGCCGGGATGGATGCCGGGCACATCGACATCGCGGTGCTCTTTCCCACCCATGTCTCCAGCTACTGCGCGCTCCACGACATCGGCTTCGAGAGCGCCCTATACCGGGCCTACCACCGCTGGATCAGCGCCTACTGTGCTCAGGCGCCGGGGCGGCTGAAATGGACGGCGGTGGCCAACATGCGCGCTCCTGATTCGGCCGCGCGGGAGATCGCTGACTGGGCGAGGCGTGACCCCAATATGGTGGGGATCTACCTGCCGCCCTGCGGTCCCAACAACATGCTGCTGGACGACCTTTCGCTGCACCCGATCTACCAGGCCGCCCAGGAACTGGACCTGCCCATTCTGATCCACGGCGGCACCGCCCGTCCCCCCTACCAGCCGGGAACCTTCGACCTGCGGGGCGCCTGGTTCCTGCAGCACTCCCTGAGCAACCCGTGGGCCGGAATGGCAGCGATGGGCGCGCTCATCGGCGGCGGCATCTTCGAGCAGTTCCCCGCCTTGCGGGCCGGGGTGGTGGAGACCGCGGCGGGGTGGCTTCCGTCGATCCTCGACCGTTTCGACGCCCACTACGTATTGTCGCCCGGCCACGTCCCGCTGTTGCGCCAGATGCCCAGCGCCTTCGTCCGGACCGGCGGGCGCTACTTCCACGGCATCGACACCTGGGAGCGCTCGCTGGAGTGGGTGGTGGGGCAGGTGGGCGAGGATGTGCTGTTGTTCGCCACCGATTGGCCCCACGGCGATACCGCCTGGCCCGAGGCGGTGTCGCAGGTGCTGGAGTGGCCGGGGCTTTCCGCCGCCGCGCTGCAAAAGCTGCTGGGCGGGAATGCGATCCGGCTCTGCCCGCGGCTGGCCCGCTGAACCGACCCAAGAAAGCGGGGCGGTCGCCTCAGGCGACCGCCCCGCACAATTTGCGACGGGATTCTCCCTCAGATCATGATATCGCCGACGCCGACCGATAGCGGGACGGTGGCCCGCGTCTCCAACAGGCGGACGTAGTAATTCCAGGTCATCTTGTGGGTCTGCTCCGACAGCCCGCTGGGCGGCGTGGCAATGCGTACCGCGTATTCGTTCATCGTCTCGACCGACACATCCTCAAGGGCGCGGCCTGCCAGCGCGAGCTGCCAGTGGATGCGGCAGGCGGTCTCGAAACGCAGCGCCCGGATGGTGGCGTCTTCCACCGAAGTTCCGGTGATGGTGACGCCATGGCCCTTCATGATGCAAACGTTGTGACTGCCCATGAAGTGCATCATGCGGTGGGCGAGTTCGGGCCGGCTGATCAGGTAGGCGTGGGGGAACAGCGGCATGCCGTTGACGGTGTGTTCGATGGTGAAGCCACCGTCGTAGGAGCCTATGATGGGGCGCATCGGCGCGTTGCCGATCCCCACCATGAGGGCGCCGGGGGGGTGAGCGTGGATGACACAGTTCACGTTGGGGCGCAGCCGCAGCGATTCACCGTGTATTGGTGTCTCGCCGGGGGCGAAGTAGCCGCCGGCCAAGTCCGCGCCCTTCCCGTTGAAGTCGGTGCGGCGGACATCATCATCAGTGGTGAACAGCAGGCCCGCCTCTTGGGGGCCGCGGCAACGGATCAGCATCTCGTCGGTCCCAGGAACGCGCACGCTCACGTGGCCCAGGATATCCTTGACCAGCCCCTGCATGGCCAGGATCTTGCACGAAAGGGCCACCTTATGTTTCAGTTCCTCAATGGAATCAGCCATTACGTACTCCTCTGCGAGATTCGGCCGGCAGCCCGGCCCAGCGCCCATCCTAGGCCGCACCACTCCGGGCGTCAAGGGAGGGGTAAGGTTATTCACACACTACGCAGATTTCCACGGATTCGGGGGTAACTGCTCAGAGATCATGGGTCAGAGACCTTCGAAGCAGGCGTGCAGAGGGCAGCCGCCCTTTGCCGGGGATTGTTGAGGGTGACCCCCAACAACAAACTCTCTCTTTTTCTGGGGTGGGGTGGGGTAGCACTACGGTTTTTATCGCCTCCCGGCGCCAACCCGTCCCCCGAAGACTGAGTAGATACATTCGGGCTGGAGGTCCGGCGGTCACCCGATCTTTGAACTCCCGCGGCGCTTCGGGTCACGATCTTCTGTCATCTCCCGGTGCTACAATCCTGAGGGCAGCCCGGATTCAGGGCCGCATGAGAAGGAGGAGGAACCATGCTCTCTCGCACCGAAAACGAACTGATTACCCGCACCGGCCCTGGTACCCCCATGGGCGAGCTGTGGCGGCGCTTCTGGCTGCCGGCCATGAGCTCCAGCGAGCTCCCCGCGCCGGATTCCCCGCCCGTGCGGCTGCGGCTGCTAAGCGAAGACCTCATCGCCTTCCGCTCCTCCGACGGGCGGGTCGGCCTCGTGGCGAACAACTGCCCCCACCGCGGCGCCTCACTGTTCTTCGGCCGCAATGAGGAGCAGGGGCTGCGCTGCGTGTACCACGGCTGGAAGTTCGCCCTGGACGGCGCCTGTGTCGACATGCCCAACGAGCCGGCCGAGAGCAACTTCAAGAGCAAGGCCCACATCACGGCCTACCCCTGCCGGGAGGTCAACGGCATCGTCTGGACCTATATGGGTCCGGCGGAGTTCGAGCCGGAGTTGCCCCAACTCGGTTTCAACATGGTGCCGCAGGCCAATATGTACGGGCTCAAGATCCTGGTCGAGTCCAACTACCTCCAGGCGATGGAGGGCGACATCGATTCGAGCCACTCATCGTTCCTCCACGCAGCGTTGGCCGGGCCGCTGGACGCCTCGTTCCACGAACGGCGCCGGGCCGGGATCGCGGTGCTGCGGGGGCAGGCGATGGACTTTTCGCTCGACGAGAACCGCGCCAAGATGCAGGCGGCCGATCCGGCGCCGCGCTTCACCACGAAGGACACCGATTTCGGCGTGCTCATCGGCGCAGCACGGAGGGCGAGTGAGGCCCAGGACTACTGGCGTATCACGCCGTGGCTGGCCCCGGGTTATTCGCTGATCCCCAAGGCCCCCGGCGACATCCCCTCCCAGTGCAACGCCCGGGTGCCGCGCGACGACGAAACGAGTTGGTTCTTCCGCATCCGCTGGCACCCGAGCCGGGCCCTGAACGCCGGCGAACTAGCCGATTTCCAGCAGGGCGGCGTGTTCTTTCCCGACCTCATCCCCGGCATCTTCCGGCCGGTGGACAACCGCGACAACGACTACCACATCAACCGGGAGGAGCAACGGACCACCTCGGTCACCGGCATTCGGTCGATCCCACAGCAGGACCGGGCGGTGACGGAGAGCATGGGGCCGATCTACGACCGCACCAAGGAGCACCTAGGCACGGCGGACAGCGGCATCATCGCGGTGCGGCGCCGGCTACTGCGGCTCGCCCGGCAACTCGGCGAGGGGCAGGAGCCGTACCCGGCGGCCCACGGCGGCATCTACCGAATCCTGGCGCCCGCCCTCAACCTACCGAAGGACGTCCCCTTCGATGAGGGGGCGCGGGAGCACATCTACGCGCTGCAGGGGTAGGGGGCTCTTAAGACACGCTTAAACCGGTCGTGAGGGCGCGTGCTCGATCTGGGCACACCGGCCCGCGGGGTCCGGGCTGGTTAGCGACCAAAGCACGCAAGTTGTCCGTGCGGACGATGCGATTATCTTCGACTAATTGGCCGGGAAACTGGCACGCTGAGAGTAAACGGCAGCAATCCCCCCCAATGGTCAGGCGCCATGTACACGAAAGCGATCCAATGGCCCAGGACTGGACGCGCGAGGAAGTTGAAGGAACGGTCACTGACTACCTCGCCATGCTCAGCGCAGAAGCTACGGGCCAGCAGTACAGCAAAACCGAGCACCGCCGTAGCCTCCGCAAGTCTCTGAACAACCGTAGCGACGGCGCCATCGAACGGAAGCATCATAACATCAGCGCGATCCTGATCGAAATGGGCCTGCCATACGTCGATGGGTACAAGCCGCTTCACAACTATCAGCAGTTGCTCTTCGATGTCGTTGATGACCGCCTTCGCGATAATCCACAACTTATCGCCATGGTTGCCGAAGAGGTCCAGCGCCCAGCTGAGACACCGATTGTCCATGACATTCTGACGGCCCTTGTGGAGCCACCAAAGAGTTCGAATCGGCCCAACCCCAATTCGACACGCGTCACCGAGCAGCCAATCCCGCGACCGCAAATCAACTACCTGGCCATAGAGGCCGCGAACCGATCGCTGGGCCGGGCCGGCGAGGAATTTGTGGTGCGATTCGAGGTTGCCAGGTTGACTGCCGCACGGCAGGAGCGATTGGCAGCCCAGATCGAGCATGTTGCGGTGACCCGTGGTGATGGAGAAGGCTACGATGTGCTTTCCTATGAGACGACAGGCCAACAGCGGCTCATCGAGGTAAAGACAACCGCCTACGGGCCACAAACGCCATTTTTCGTAACCAGGAACGAACTCCGGGTTTCACATGACCGCGAGGCTGAGTACCACCTATACAGCGTCTTCGGGTTTCGCAAGACTCCCCGGATCTTTCAGAACCGAGGGAGGATTGATGAGCAGTTCGTATTGGCAGCCGAACAGTATCTTGCGCGCCCTCGCTGACGAGCGCGTAGACGTAACAAGCCGCGTTGGGGTGGGGCTTTGGTTTCTAGCTAGAGTATCCGAATTTCCAGAGGTTGGACAAAACCAATGTCCGCTTGACGGCAAGGGGCAATAGCGTCGATCGGAGAGAACAACGCTCATTGAGTCTTAGGGCGCTCCTCATCCCCCCGCCCGCAGCGCCTCTGCCAGCACCTCCGCTAGGTGTCGCACCCGGGGGTTCGGCGCCTCGGCGTCTCGCTTGGACCGGGCATCGAGTCCGCCCCGGAGGTGCATGATGCAACCGGGGTTATCGGTCACCACCTGAGTTGAACCGGTGGCATCGATGTTCTTGAGCTTGCGGTTGAGCACCCGCTCCGCCACGTCGGGGTGATCGACCGAAAAGGAACCGCCGAACCCGCAACAGACCGATGACTCGGCCATCTCCGATATCTCAGCGCCCGCCAGCCGGCGCAGCGCCTCCCGTCCCTCGTCCCGTAGGCCGAGACAGTTGAAGGACTGGCAGGAATCGTGGTAGGTGGCGGTTGGACCCGCGCCGGAAGGCGCCGCTGGCCCTCCGACAGGGGTCCCGGCCTTGCTGATGAAGGTCGTGAAATCGACGAGGCGGCGGCCCGCCGCCTGGGCGCGCGCCAACCATTCAGGGTCGTCTTTGAACAGGTCCAGGTAGTCCTGCTGCACGGCCACCACGCAACTGGCGGACCCGCTCAGGACCTGACCGCCCTCGCAGCCCTCCAGCATCTCGATGGTCTGCCGCGCCAGCGGCTTCGCGCCCTCGCGATCGCCGGCGTTGAGGACTGCCAGTCCGCAGCACCACTGCTCCTGCGGGAAGGCGACGCGGCCTCCCAGCGCCTCCACCACCGAGGCCATCGCCTCGCCCGTCTCCGGGTAGAAGAGGTTGCTGATGCAGCCGGGGAAGAGGTCGATCTGTTGGCCTTCGATGGCGGAACCCGCCAGCCCCGGGACCGGCGGCTGGGGCGAACGCCGTTTCATCCTCTGGTGCAGGGTCTGCTTGGGCAGCGCCGGCAGCGAGCGGAAATCGGGGCCGAAGGGCACTTTCAGGAAACCGTCGCCGCCCTTGAAGGGCGACTGCAATAACCGAGCGATCCCCATCCATCCCTCAAAGCTGCGGCGGTCGGCGAAGGTCCCCAGCGCGGTCCGCTTCACCCAGGGCATCCCCTCCTGGGCCACCCAGCGCTGCCGGACTCCCATGATCATGCGGGGCAGCGGGATGCCGGAGGGGCAGATGGTCTCGCAGGCGTTGCAGCCGGTGCACAGGCTCTGAGGCCCCGCGGCTGATTCGAGTCCGTGGTGCTGGGCGCTGAGGATGATGCCGATGGGGCCGTTGTAGATGTAGCCGAAGGCATGCCCGCCCACCGCTTGGTAGGAGGGGCAGACATTGGCGCAGGCGGCACAGCGGATGCAGCGGAGGGCGTCCCGGAAGTCGGGATCGTCCCGCAGCGCCCAGCGGCCATTATCAAGCAGGATGATGTGGACCTCTTTGGGGCCGTGCACGCCGGTGGTCATCGAAAGTTCGATGTCGGCGGTGCGGCTGGGGCCGGTGATGAAATTGGTGTACGACGACAGCCGCTGTCCGGTGGCGCTGCGGGGCAGCAGCTTCAACACTGCGACCGCGTCATCCAGAGTTGCCACGATCTTCTCGACGCCGATGATGGCCACGTGGATGGGCGGGAGCGTGGTGACCAGGTCGGCGTTGCCTTCGTTGGTCACCAGCACGATGGTGCCGCTCTCGGCGATGCCGATGTTCCCGCCGGTGATCCCCATGTCAGCATCGATGAACGCCTGGCGCAACTGCTTGCGGGCCACCTTGACCAGATCGGCGATGATCGGGGCTTGCGGTTCGCCGGTGACCTTACTGAACAGTTCGGCAACTTCCTCACGGCGCCAGTGGATGGCGGGGGCGATGAGATGGGAGGGGTGGTCCTTGCCCAGTTGGAGGATCCACTCTCCCAGGTCGGTCTCCACCACGCGAATGCCCCGCTCCTCCAGGAAGGGGTTGAGCTCGATCTCCTCGGTGGCCATGGACTTGGTCTTGACGGCCAGTTGGACGCCCCGCTCCTTTGCGAGACGGGCGACGATGTGGCGCGCCTCCTCGGCGTCCTTGGCGAAATGGACCTCAGCTCCGACTTTTTCAGCCTCTTCCTTGAACTGTTGGATCAACTCGGGAAGATGGTCCAGCGCGTCGTTCTTGCGCTGGACGAGATCGTCTCGGAGGCGGGTGAATTCACCGAGGGCGAAGGAAGCGGCGCGTCGTTCCCGGAAGGCGCCCAGAGCCCGTTCCAGTGCCTGTTCCAGGTTGGGATTTTCCAAAGCGTGTTTCAGACGCTCTTTGAATGGTGCGATGGTGGAGGACATGGCGCCTGCCTTCGGGAAAACTGCACCGATCCTAGCACACCAGCGCCCAGTTCATCTGCAGATTACGCAGACGAACGCAGGTTCGGAAGAAAGGTCATCCACAGGTTCTCACGGACTTACACGGATTCTGGAAATGTATTGTCCGCAGATAGACGCAGATTCGGAATGGGGTTGGGTGCATGGCGGGGGCGGCCCTTATACCTTGTGGCCGCCCTCGAAACTGCTCCCGGCGCACGGACATGAAGGTAGGGTCGGGTTTGAAACCCGTCTGCGGGGGGCCATGGCGAGGGGTCTTACGCTATAATTGGTTAACTGAATTTAGAACACGGACAAGCCCATGCTCGCTGAGAAGCTCGATCAGGATCTCAAAGACGCCCTCCGTGCCGGCGACGAGGTCCGCAAGTCGGTGTTGCGGCTGCTGCGGGCCGGCATCAGAAACGTCGAGAAGACCAAGGGCGTGGCCATCGACGATGCCGGGGTACTGGTCGTCCTTGGCAAGGAAGCCAAGGAGCACCGTGACAGCCTCGAAGAGTTCACCAAAGCCAAACGCCAGGACCTGATCGATCGCACCCAGTTGGAGTTGGATATTCTGCTGGCGTATCTCCCCCAGCAACTGAGCAAAGAAGAGATCACCGCGGCAGTCCGGGAAATTATGACGCAAACGGGGGCTACCGGGGCGGCGGACAAAGGGAAGTTGATGGGCGCCGTCATGGCTCAACTCCGCGGCAAGGCGGAAGGACGGGACATCAACGAGGTGGTCTCGGGCCTCTTGGCGACGCCTCAGTGATCCGTCGATTCCGCGGAATGAAGTGACCACGAGTCCGAATCTATCGGGCTCCCCAGCCCGGGAGCAAGGCGGGTTCGGGTGTCGCCCCTCCCGGTGAGGAGTCTCCCGTGATGGCAGTATTGGGGCGGCCTTTTCTAACACCTCTTCGGTGCGTCGTCTTGGTCGTGGGGCTGGCGGCCGCTCTCACCGTGGTGTTGGCATTCCCCCTGTCCCCGGTCCGGACCGAGCTGACCGAGGGCAGCGTCGCATCCGCCACCATCAAGTCGCAAGTGGCGGTGCCGCCCTTCAAGAGCCTCGTTCTCACGAAAGAACGGCAGGACCGCGCCGCTGCCGTGGTTCCGGACGTGCTGGTGTTCGACCCGGTTGTGTTTACCCGGCAGACGGAACGTACATTGGCGCTGTTTGCCCATCTCGGCTCGGTGCGCGGTGCGGCCCAACGAGGGGCTCAACCACCGCAGCCACCCAGCGATCTCAACATCCTGACGTCCCAGGCCGTCGCCAACATCGTGGCGCTGGGACCGGGAGAGTGGGAGCAGGTGCAGGCGGAGACCATGCGGTTGCTCCAGACGACCCGGGACGACCGTATCGCGCCCGACCAATTGCCCTCGGCGCGCGCTCAACTGGCACAGAAGATGCAGCGAACCCTTACCACCAACGAAACTGCGGTGGTGTCTGATCTGATCCACGGCGTCGCTGTGCCGAACCTCGTTCCGGACGAAGCGGCCACCGATCGCCTCAAGAAGGCCGCCGTCGAGTCAGCCCAGCCGGTCTTTCTCAACCTGAGCAAGGGTGAGACCATCGTGCCCGACGGGCAGATCATCACACCGCTCAGCCTGGAAAAGTTGGCGGCGGCGGGCATGCTGAACGCGGCGTTTGAATGGGAACGGGTGATGGGCACAGGTCTGCTCTCAGCCACATTGAGCGGGTTCATAGGTTTGTATCTGTTTGTGGTGCAGCCCAGCTCCCTGAGCAACCGGCGCCGGCTGCTGCTGCTGGGTCTGGTGCTGGTGGGGACGGTGCTGGTGGCCAAGTTCGCCCTGCCGGGGCGGCCGGTGTGGGCGGTGGCCTTTCCTATCGCGGCGGCGGGCATGGTGCTGACGGGACTGTTGCAGCTTTCGGTGGCCCTGGTATGCAACGTATTCCTGGCCATCCTGGTGAGCTACACGGCAGATTTCGTTCAGGGGACTCCCATCACGGCCTCCCTTGCCCCGCTGGATACCATGGAGAAGCTGGTGTTCTACCTGGTAACGGGCAGCGTGGCCGGCATCGCTGTTTGGCGGGCTCCGCGCATCAGCCAGTATTTTTTTGCTGGGGGGATTTCGGCGCTGGCGGGTCTCCTGGTGGTGGCGGCTTTTTGGCTGCTGACGCCCCATCGGGAACTCCTCGACCTCGCGCTGTTGACCGCCGCTGACCTGGGGGGCGGCCTCCTCTCGGCCGCCCTCGCGCTCGGACTCTTCGTTCTCTTGGGGCAGATGTTCGATATCACCACCCGGGTGCAACTCCACGAGTTGGCGCAGGCGGACCATCCTCTGCTGAAGCAACTGCTACAAGAGGCACCCGGCACCTATTACCACTCGCTGCTGGTGGGCAACCTCGCCGAGCAGGCGTGCGAGTCGATCGGCGCCGACGCGTTGCTCGCGCGGGTGGGAGCCTACTACCACGATGTCGGCAAGGTGCAGAACCCCGGGTTTTTCATCGAGAACCAGCGCCGGGGAGAGAACGTCCACGACCGGCTGGACCCGCTGACCAGCGCCAGCGTCATCATCGCCCACGTGGCGGACGGGCTTCGGATTGCCCAGGCCACCCGGCTGCCCCACCGCACCCATGATTTCATCCGGGAGCACCACGGCGACCGGTTGGCTGTTGCGTTCTACAATAAGGCGACTCACCTGAACGTGCAGGTGAATCCCGACCTGTTCCGTTACCCGGGACCCGCTCCCCAAACCCGCGAAACGGCTGTGGTGACGCTGGCCGATTCTCTGGAGGCGATTTCGCGCAGCGCCGGGCTGCAGACTCCCGAAGAACTCGACGGGCTGGTGGAGCGGGTAGTTGCGGAGCGTGCGGCTGAAGGCCAACTGAGCCATTGCGACCTGACGCTGCGGGACGTCGAGCAGATCAAAGGCGTGTTCAATAGCGCGCTTCGCGGCATCTACCATCCCAGGGTTCAATACCCCATGCCCGCCGCGGCCGGCATGGGGATGGGGGTCACCCCGATCGAAGCCGCGCGGCGGCTCGCGGTGGTTGGCAATCAGCAACCCGGGGACTTTTGCTAACAATCCGTCGGGATATCGAGGTACCGGCTAATGAAATTTGGCGTCGTGGTGTTCCCTGGGACCTGGAGCGATACCGACTGTTTTCACGCTATCGATACCGTGTTGCATGAACCTGTCGAGTACATCTGGCACCGGCAGACCGATGTGCAGGGCTTCGACTGCATCGTGCTGCCCGGCGGGTTCTCCTACGGTGATTATCTCCGCACCGGGGCCATCGCCAAGTTCGCTCCAGTGATGACCGCGGTGGCGGAGCACGCACGCCGGGGCGGACTCGTCATCGGGATCTGCAATGGGTTCCAAATACTTTGTGAGGCCGGGTTGCTGCCGGGAGCGCTGCTGCGCAATCAGAGCCTGCAATTCCGCTGCATGTGGACCAACCTCCGGACCGAAAACGCTGGCACGCCCTTCACCAGCTCCCTCAGCCGGGGTCAAGTGATGCGCGTCCCCATCTCCCACGGCGACGGCAACTATTATGCCGACGACGCCACGCTTAAGGACCTGGAGGACTCGGGGCGGGTGGTTTTCCGGTATTGTGAGGCCGATGGCGCCATCACACCGGACGCCAACCCCAACGGATCGCTGCATAACATCGCGGGGATTATGAACGAGCGTGGAAACGTGCTCGGTATGATGCCCCATCCCGAGCGCTGCTGTGAACCGCTGCTCGGCGGCGACGATGGGCGTTTGATTCTTGAGTCGATCGTGAGCGGGGCCGGGGTAGCAGCCGGTCTCAAATGACGGTACCCTATCGAGGGTTGCCCGCCGAGCCGGCGCTCGGCTTTTTGGGCGACGGCCGGTCGAGCCACGCGCTCCAAACCCTGCAGGAGTGAACCGGTTGCTCTATTATGCCGCCTTCGAACCGTTCTGTTGAGGCAGAAAGTCCTGCATGCCGATTGACCAATCCGTTCTCGATGAGATAGCGCTGAGCCGCACCGAGTACGACCAGATCGTGGCGCGTTTGGGCCGCGCGCCGAATCCGGTGGAACTGGGGATGTTCGGCGCGCTGTGGAGCGAACACTGCGGCTACAAGAACTCCAAGCCGCTGCTCCGCCTGTTTCCGACGACCGGCGAGCACGTGTTGGTGGAAGCAGGGAAGGAGAACGCTGGGGTGATCGACATCGGCGACGGGCTGGCCATTGCCATGAAGATCGAATCTCACAACCACCCCTCGGCCATCGAACCCTACGAAGGGGCGGCTACCGGGGTGGGCGGCATCGTGCGTGACGTCTTCGCTATGGGCGCCCGGCCCATAGCGCTGCTCAACTCGCTGCGGTTCGGTCCGTTGACCGATGCCCGCAATCGCTATCTCTTCCAAGGGGTGGTGGCGGGCATCTCGGGGTATGGCAACTGTCTCGGGATTCCCAACGTCGGCGGAGAGGTGGTGTTTGCTCCGGAGTACAACGGCAACCCGCTGGTGAACGCCATGTGTGTCGGCCTCGTCGATCCCGAGCGGATGATGAGCGCCAAAGCAAGCGGCGCAGGCAACCTTCTCATGATCGTAGGGGCCGACACCGGCCGCGATGGCATTCATGGCGCGTCCGGCCTGGCGTCTCGCAGCTTTGAAGCCGAGGAGCGGGAGCTGCGCTCGGCGGTCCAGGTGGGCAATCCGTTCATGGAGAAACTGCTGCTTGAAGCTTGCCTCGAACTGGTCCAAACCGACTGGTTGGTAGGACTCCAGGACCTGGGTGCGGCGGGTCTGACCAGCGCGGCCGTCGAGTGCGCCGCCAAGGGCGGCGTCGGTATCGAGATCGACGTCCTGAAGGTCCCCCGGCGCGCCAGGGGGATGACCGCCTATGATGTGATGCTCTCCGAGTCCCAGGAGCGCATGCTGGCCATCGTACGCCAGGGGCACGAGGCGCAGGTGGCGGCAATGTTCGCCAAGTGGGACCTGACGTCCGCTGTTATCGGCCGGGTCATCTCTGAGCCGGTGGCCCGGATCAGAGAGGGCGACGCGGTGGTGGCCGAGGTTCCGGTCGATCTGTTCACGGACCCGCCGCTGTACCGGCGGTCAGGAGTCCTCTCAGAGGAGGTCCGGGCGCTGCAGGCGTTCGACCTCGCCGGGTTGCCCGACCGTCCGCCCGAAGGGATGAGTTGGAACGACGCCCTGTTGCGGCTGCTGGGCTCGCCCAACATCACCAGCAAGCGCAGCGTCTACCGGCAGTACGACCACCAGGTGCTCACCAACACGGTGGAAGGGCCGGGCGGCGATGCGGCCGTGCTGCGTATCAAAGGAACCGACAAAGGCATCGCCCTCACCACCGACGGCAATGGCCGGCTGTGTTATCTGAATCCCCACGACGGTGGGGCCATCGTCGTGGCTGAAGCGGCCCGCAATGTGGTCTGCGCCGGAGCCCGCCCCGTGGCGCTGACCGACTGCCTGAACTTCGGCAACCCGGAGCGGCCCGAGGTCTACTACCAACTCGAGGCCTGCATCACCGGGATGAGCGCCGCGTGCCGGGCGCTGGGCGTTCCGGTTATCAGTGGCAATGTGAGCTTATTTAACGAGACCGCAGGTAAGTCCATCTACCCGACACCAATCGTGGGGATGCTGGGCTTGCTGTCCCAGATCGAACGGCACTGCACCATCGGTTTCAAGCACCCCGGCGACGAAGTAATCCTCCTGGGGGCTGACCTCTCGCTGCCCGCCTGCACCGCGACGGACAGCCTCGGCGGCGGTGAGTATCTCGCTACCCTTCATGGGCTGGTCGTGGGGAACCCCACGATTGACCTCGACCTCGAAGTGAAGGTTCAGCGGCTCTGCATCGAACTGATTGAATCCGGACTGGTACGCTCGGCGCATGACTGCTCAGATGGCGGTCTCGCCGTTACCCTGGCTGAATGCTGCGCTGCGGGGAGCATCGGTTTCGCTGCCGCCGCTCTGGGGTCGCCGGGCCGTGTCGACAGCCTGCTGTTTGGGGAGGCCCAGTCCCGCATCGTGGTTTCGGTCGCCCCGGAGCGAGCGCCCGAGGTCGAACGGGCTGCGGCCGGCGCAGGCGTCCCGGTGACCAGATTGGGAGCGGCGGGTGGGGACCGGTTCCGTTTCGGTCCTGTCGACCTTCCGGTGGCAGGCCTGGCGGAGTCGTGGGAAGGGGGGCTGGAAGCTGCGCTGGCGGCCGGCGCCGCCGGTCCATGACCGCTACCTCCACCAACTTCACTCCCGATGCGCGTCTGGACCGGGCGATCGCTGAAGCAACCACCGCCCTTGGTCTGGTGTCCGATGCCCTCGGCGCTGCTTTCTCCGGTTCCCTGCCCGGCGTCGTAGGCAGTGGCAACGTCGATGCGTCGCTGCGGTGGACCGCAGAGGTCCGCAGTCTCAGCGAGCATCGCCCTACCGAAACCGATGTTGCCATAGCGTTCGCTGAAGCCGGTCCGGCTCTGGTTGATCGCCTTGGGAGCGACGAGATCGGAGCGTTGGCCGCGCTGATCCGGGTCCTCCCGGTGCGCCCGGCAATGGTGGTGCATGGGGCATTGTCGACGGCGTCGAGCGCGCTGCCGGTGCTTGCGCCGCCGATGCGGCTTCAGGTGCTCCACGTAGCCACCCAGATCGCCGAAGCCAACCCCTGGTCTATCGGGCAATTCCTGGAACTGGTGGCCGCCGTGTTGCCACGGCTGCAGCCTGAGTCCCAGAGGGTCTTCCTCGAGAGTCTCCTCCCCCTGGCGCCGCTTTCCCCGTTGCAACTCACCAACCTGCTGAAAGACGTGGTTGCGGTCCCGGCGTCTGTCACCACCGAGCAGTTGGGGGCGCTGCTGCCCGTTGCCAGCCGGATCGCCGTGCGCTCCTCTGCCGCGTCACAGGAACTGCTGCGCAGCGCCGCTGAGCTGTTCGCCCGGCTGGGACCCGGCGAATTGGAGTCCTGGAGCCGGCGTGGCGAGGACCTGCTGGGAATCCATCCGGCCGCAGCCATGAGCTATTTCCGCCTGCAGTCGCGGCTGGCTCAGGATACGCTGGCGGCCCACTCGTCGGGGGTGGTGTTGGCAGAGGTGCGGGACGTGCTGCGGCTGTATTGCCAGGCGCTCATGGGACGCAACCTCGCCGTGCTCTCGACCGATCAGCTCCAGGAGGGCCATGCCGGGTGGGCGGGCGGCGAGATGCTGGGGTGGGAGGGCGCTGCGGTGTTCGCCCCGCCGGTGCTGCGGGATTTCCCGGACAAACGGGCGAACTTCGAGGGCTACAAGGTGTTGGCCACCCACCAGGCCGGGCATCTGCTGTTCCAGACGTATGATTTCTCCTTCGATCAGCCGGGGGCGCTGCTGCGGTCGCTCCGCCCGCTGGCAGCACCCCGCTCCGGACCCGAGGCGGCGTTCGCCTCTGAATACGAGCGTTTCTTCGATCTGTTCAGCAATAAACGTCTGGCCCGCGACCTTTTTGCCCTGGCCGAGGACGAGCGGATCGACGTTGCCATCACCCGTGAATACCGCGGCATCCGTCATCCCTACGGCCGGGTCCAGCAGTCCAGCCTCGCGTCGAGGCCGGAGGTGTCCGAACTGCCGGCGCAACTGTTGGTGCTGGAGATCCTGGTGCAACACAGCCTGAACCGGAATGGCGTGTTTCGGGTGCCGTCACCCGTGGTCGCGAACCTGGACCGGGCGGTCCGTACCCTGAATCTCATGACCGATCCTCAGGCGTCCCCGATGGACGCGGCCGAAGCGGCGATGCGGCTCTATATCTGGGTGACCCAGACGCCCAACGTCCCGGCCCGTCTTATTCCCGCCACCCAGTGGCCCGAATACCGGCTGACGGCCGAACGCTACGATACGGCCGGCGAGGACCTCGATGCGCTGGCGTGGGAGTTCGCCAGGGCGAATCCCCTGGAACTGCCGGGACCGGGCAGTCAGCGTGAGGATGGTGAGGAGGAGCAGGCGCCCTTCATGCCGGCCCCGCCCGTCTCCTACCGCGCTGACCCCCGTCCCGAAGCGATGCAGGAGTTGATGAAGCACCTTGAGCAGGAGGGCGACATCTCGGGCATGGGGTCGCCGGTCGACGACACCGCGCTGGAGCTGCTGCGGGAGATGGTGAGCCAGGACGATTCCGGGGCATCGCTCGGCGATATGCAGGACATGGAAGGGGCGCCGCCCCCTCCCCAATGGAAGGGTAACCAGAAGAATAACAACCGGACCGGCAGCCAGTCGTCGCCGCTGGTGGACAGCGTGGCGGAGAACGACGTCAAGGTGTTCTTCTACGACGAATGGGACTACCGGATCCGCTCCTACCGGCCCGCCTGGTGCCGCGTCAACCAGCGCACGTTGAAAGAAGGCGCCGAGGAGTTTTACGACCGGACCATCAGCCAGCACTACGGTCTGGTGACGGCGCTCCGCAAACAGTTCGAGATGCTGCGTCCCGAGGGTATCACCAAGGTGAAACGGCTGATGGACGGCGAGGAGTTCGACCTCGACGCGGTCATCGAATCGGTGGTGGACAAGCGGGCCGGGCATGGCGTGCACGATAAGGTGTACTGGCGGCGTCTCAAGAGCGAACGCAGCGTGGCGGTGGCGTTTCTGCTGGACATGAGCCTCTCCACCGATGAGCGGGTCGACCAGGACCTGCGCCAGTACGCGCCTTTGGCTGGCAGCGGCAACGATCCGGTCGCCAGCCCTTACCGGCGTCCCGGCGCCGGCAAACGCATCATCGACCTGGAGAAGGAGGGGCTGGTGCTGCTGATCGAGGCGCTCGAACGGCTGGGTGACACCTACGGCATCTTCGGTTTCTCCAGTTCAGGACGGGGCGATGTCCAGTTCTTCGTGGTCAAGGATACCGAGGAGGCCTACAGCAGCCACGTGCGCGGCCGCCTCGACAAGATCGTGCCGCTGCAGGGGACGCGCATGGGCGCCGCGGTGCGCCACACCATCACCAAGCTGGAGAAGATCGACGCCCGCACCAAGGTCATCCTGATGCTCAGCGATGGCCGCCCTCAGGACCGGGACTACGGCACGCTGCCCTGGGAGATGGAGGAGCCGCACCGCGCGCGCAGCCGCGCCGCCGACCCCGCTCTCAACCTGATGGGAGCCGACGGTGTGATGACCGATGAGAAGGACTACGCGGTCCACGACACCAAGATGGCCTTCAACGAGGCCAAGGCCAAGGGCATCACGCCCTTCTGCATCTCCATCGATAAAGAGGGGCACGATTACCTGAAGGCGATGTGCGGCGACATCGGTTACGAGGTGGTGTCGGACATCGAGGCGCTCCCCCGCCGGGTGCCAACCCTGTATCGCCGGCTGACGACGTGATCTGTCGCCGGCAGGTCAGCGACCACCGTCGCAGACCCGGTTTCGAGCATTCAATTGTTCTGAGACCGATCGGTTGACCCTAATGAAGTAATGGCCGGCCCCTCCATTCCTCGAAGCTGCATCCAGTCGCGCCACCGGCGCCAGCGCTTTGACCCCCACCCATGGAGCGAGGGCCGTCAGTACCCTCAACGGCACGTACAGGGCCCTGAACCACGGTTCGTCCCATTCGATAACGGTGACCTCGGTTCCCTCGGGGACCAGCGCCAGCAGGTCCGGCAGCCGGTAGCCCGCACGGACATGCCCCCAGCGCCGGTGCAGCCACGGGGTGAGCACTGCGGGGAAGACCGTGTGGTCCCGGGCAGGGACGCTGATCCAGACGGTGCCGCCTGGTTTCGTCACCCTTAGGAGCTCTTTGACCAGCGCCGCGTCGTCTGCCACGTGCTCCAAGACATCGAGGGCCAGCACCGTATCGAAGCAGGCGTCGGGGAAGGGAGCGAACCTCCCATCACCCTGCACCAGCCGGACCCCGCTCCGCCGGAACCGGGAGGGATCGAGTGCGACTCGAAGCGGGGCCTGGAGTTGGGCGAGCAGATAGCCGTCCCCGGCGCCCACGTCGAGGACCGCAGCGCCCGTTGCGGCGATGCCCAGGTGGCGGGCGATCAGCGCGCGGTAATGGCTGCCGAGGCGCAACGCCGCACCACCTCTAGGGCGATCTCTACATTCGAACGGGCCAACCGGCACAGTTCGGGGCCTGCCGAGGCGAGGTGCGCTCGGATCGTTGAACGGTTTTCCCAACCCGACTCGACCAATCGCATCAGGCTCGCGCGGTCGACCGCTTCGATGGGGAGTACGAATCCTTCCAGTCCCAGCCGCTCCATCAGCGCCTGCCCCTTGCCCTGGTAGCTGATGCTGACCACCGGCGCCCCCACTCCCGCCGCCAGCATCGCGGCGTGAGTGCGCATCGCCAGCACCAGTTCGGCCCGGCCCAGCACCGCCTTGAGGACGCCGGGACGGAGCCACGATGGAACGAGGCGTGCCGCCTCTTGGTGGCGCATCCGGCTCACGACCTCAGCGGCCACCTCGTCATCGCCCTGATCGCCACCGGGGCACATCGCCACAAACAGCACGTCTATCCCCCACCATTCGGCTGCCTGATCAGCGGCTTCGGCTACCGCAGCACAGAAGCGGCCATTCCGCTCGACATCGCTCCTGGCGCGCCGCTGCCATCGCACCGGCAGCCAGCCGCCGCGGTAGTGGCCCCAACGCCGGACGGCGACGGCAATGAAGGGACGTGCGGCTCCAACGGCCTGTAGTGTTGCGTCGGCCTCCCCTGTTGGGTCGGGTTCCATCAGAAACGAAGGGTCGGCGGTGACCTCGACCGGCCGCTCGCATAACTCCGTCAGCCGGCGGCCGGAGTGAGCATCGCGTACCGTCAACGCCGCCAGAGCGTTCAGGACCTTGGCGGCCCACCAGCGGCTGAATCGCCCCGAAATCTGGCCGGCGCCCTGGGCATAGCAAATCACCGGTTTGCGCAGCGCAAGCGCCAGGGTGACGAAGGTGAGGTGGAACCAAAGGAAGGGCTTGCTGGATTCGTTCTGGAGCATCTGGCCCCCGCCCCACAGCACGCAATCCGCCTGCCACAACGCCGCCAAGAGGCCGGGCCCCACCCGCTGCACCGCCTTCACCCCGTGCCGCCGCGCAGTCCACTCGGGACGGGCCGAGGCGACTGTGATTCCGGCCTGGGGGTTGACCGAACGCAGCGCTGCGATGGTCCCCGCCAGGATGGCGTCGTCGCCCTGGTTCGCCCAGGAGTCGCCGCCCCAGATCAGCACCCTCATCGGCGGGCCATCGCCTCCCGGTACACCTCGACGTAGCGGGCGGCGACCGCGTCCCAGTTGAGTTCGGCCCGCACCCGGTCCTGGGCCGCCTGGCCCAGCCGGTGTCTGAGCCCGGCGTCCTGCAGCAGCCGGGAGAGGGCGCCGGTCAGGGCGGCGGCGTCACCGGGTGCGGTCAGCAGTCCGTGGACCCCATCGTCAATGGCCAGCGGGATCCCGGCGATACGGCTGGCGGCCACCGCCTTACCCGCGGCCATCGCTTCCAATAGGACGGTCGGTAGGCCGTCCACGTTCCCCGCCTCATCCGTGATGCTCGGCACTGCCACCATGTCGGCCATGGCCAAAAAGTGGGGCATCTCATCCCAGGGCACAACGCCTGCGAGGCGGACGCGCCCGGACCCCCCGGCTTCGAAGGCTCTTCGCTCCAGCGGCGCCCGCTGCGGGCCGTCCCCTCCAATAACGAGGATGGGCAGAGGCCCGAGGTGGCCGGGCAGGCGTGCGAATGCCTCCAGCAGCACGTCGAACCCCTTCTTGGTCACCAGCCGTCCCACCGCGGCGATCACCGGCGTCCCCGCGGGAATACCCAACCGGTTCCTCCACTGATGGGAATCGCCCGAGCCAAACCGGACGGGATCGGCGCCCCAAGGTATCAGACGGGAGGGGACGGCCCCGCTTGCCAGCGTCGAGCCGGTTGCCAACAGTTCGGCGCTGCATGCGGTGACGGCGGCGGCGCGCCTCAGACATCGGGCGGCGGCCCACCCCAGCAACGGATTGGTGCGAGCCAAGTGGGCATCGGAGCCGTGCAGGGTGATCACCTGCGAGATGTGCCGAACACGTGCCGCGGCGAGACCCAGTGGCGCGTTGGGCACCACCCAGTGAGCGTGGAGCACATCAGCGTCGATCGCGCGGACGGCGCGCAGGGTCGCGATCGAACCGGCGACGAGATAGGGGAGCGCGAGGGGGTACGCAGCCGGGCGCAACCGGCGGTCGTCGATCAGTCCCTCGCCGTAACCCATCGGGTGGAGCCAGGGTAACGGGCTGTAGCGGAAGCGTCGCACGAGGACACCGTCCTCGTCGGTGCTGGGCCGCACCGCCGGGTGCCAGGGCGCCACGATTGTGACGCGGTGCCCCTGGCGCACCAGCGCTCCGGCGAGAGAGGCGATGAAAGCCCCTGCGAAATCGCCGGGAAACCGGGGGTAGGACGAGGCGATCATGCAGATGCCGATGCCGCCCGATCCTCGGGGTCGCCGCTTCGCCGGGGGGGTCTGGACCGGCGTCACGTCCGTGGCGGGGCCCGCTTTAGGGAACCGCTAACCGGGCGCGGGCCTCGGCTTCGACGCGGCGGTACACCTCGGCGAGCGGCAACTGGTGCGACGCAGCCAGCCGGCGGCACACCTCGTACTCCGGAGCGATGCCGGCCACCTCGCCCCCCAGGCGCTTGACCTTGACGGTGGCGCTCCCGAGACTCGATTCGAAGGTCACGGACTCCCGTTCGGCTTCCCAGCGCTGCATCCGCTGGGTCCGCACCCCCAGCGTGCTGCTCTCTCTCAGAATGATTCCGGCCAGCGTTGCGGCATCGGCCGGACGGCCGAGGACGCTGAGTTGGACCGCCGGGCGGCCCTTCTTCATCTGGATCGGTGTGAACCAAGCGTCCAGCGCGCCCGCTTCCAACAGCCGCTCCGCGAGGTAGCCATGGAGTTCCGGGCTCATGTTATCGACATTCGTCTCCAGGAGCTGCACTTCGCCGTTGGGCCCGCCGATCCCGGACGCCACCTCCTCGGTCTCGCCGATCCACACTCGCAGCACGTTGGGCAGCGCCGGATGATCGCGGGTCCCGATGCCGTAGCCGATCCGTGTCAGCGTCATGGCGGGCTGGCTGAACTGCGCAATGGTGGTGAGGATGGCGGCGGCGGTGGGGGTCACCAGTTCCCCCAGGTCATCCCGGGCGACGGGCGGCGGCGCCAGCGGGGCGTTGGCCTCGGCCATGAGCGCCAGGGTCGCCGGGGCGGGCAGCGGCAGCGCTCCGTGGCGCGACTGGACCATGCCGGGCCCCCCGGGTAGCGCAGACGCATAGACTCCGGTCACAGCCAGGACCTCCAGCGCCACCAGCGTGCCCACCACGTCGGCGATCGCGTCCATCGCGCCCACCTCGTGGAAGTGGACCTCATCTACCGGCATGCCGTGGATCGCGGCTTCAGCCGCGGCCAGCCGTCCGAAAATCCGCAGCGCTTGATCCCTGGACCCCTGGCTCAGCGTCCCCCCGCTCAGGATCGCCCTGATGTCGGACAGCGAACGGTGGCTCTGGCGCTCGGGGGGCGGCGCTACGACGGTTGCTTTGGTGCCCGAGAGCGGTCCTCGACGGTCGGGTGCGGTCTCGATCCGGAGTCCACTCAGCCCCAGGGTGTCGAGGGCCTCCCTGATGGTCTCCAGCGGGGCGCCGGCGTCGAGCAGGGCGCCCAGCAGCATGTCGCCGCTGGCGCCGGCAAAGCAGTCGAAGTAGGCGACACGCACCGGGCTCAGGAGGTCGTGGCGGCTGGCTGGGGCAGGTGGGGCAGCGCTTCGTTCATGCTCCCGGTGCGGTAGCCCGCCAGGTCCAGTGTCACGTACAGATAACCGAGGTCCCGCAGCCGTTTGTGAACGGCGGTCCTGATATCAGGCGCCAGCAGCCGTTCGATCTCGTGCGCGTCGACTTCGATGCGGGCCATCTTGTCGTGGTGCCGCACCCGGACCTGGCCGAAGCCCAGGTCGTGGAGGAACATCTCGGCGGCGTCGATGCGGCCGATGGCTTCCAGGTCGATGGGGGTTCCGTAGGGGAAACGGGAGGAGAGGCAGGCGAGGGCGGGCTTGTCAGCGGTGGGAAGGCCGCGCTGCCGCGAGTACTCCCGGATCTCCGCCTTGGTCAGTTCCACCTCGAACAGCGGGCTGCGGACGTTGTGTTTCTGCCCGGCCCGGTGCCCCGGACGGAAGTCCCGGCGGTCGTCGGCGTTGAAGCCATCGGCCACGAAGTCAAAGCCTTCAGCCTCTGCGAGGCCGGTCAGAAGCGAGTAGAGTTCGTCCTTGCAGAAGAAGCAGCGGTTGGTGTTGTTGGCCATGTAGAGGGGGTTGTCCATCTCATGGGTGTCCAGCAGCCGGTGCCGCAGCCCCAGCGCCTGAGCCTGGGCCACTGCCGCCTCGCCCTCCCGCTGCGCCAAGCTGGGCGAGATGCCGGTGACCGCCAGCGCGCGGTCGCCCATCACCTCGTTCGCGACCACCGCCAGGTAGGTGCTGTCGACCCCACCGGAGTAAGCGACGATGACCGATTGCAGGGACGCCAGCACCGATTTCAGCCGTTCTTGTTTGTCAGTCATGGGTCCGATCCCGGTATGCCAGGCGGTTGATCTGCGCCGCAAGATACCCGGCGCCGAAGCCGTTGTCGATGTTGACCACGCCCAGGCCCGGGGCGCAACTGTTGAGCATCGCGAGCATGGGCGTGAGCCCGCCCAGGTTGGCGCCATAGCCCACGCTGGTGGGCACGGCCACCACCGGCACGTCCACCAACCCGCCCACCACGCTGGGCAGCGCGCCCTCCATCCCCGCCACGGCGATGACGACATTGGCCTCCCGCAAGCGCGGCATGAGGTCGAGCAGCCGGTGAATGCCGGCCACCCCGGCATCGATCATCACATCGACCTCGTGCCCCATGAGCCGCGCGGTCAGCGCCGCTTCCTCGGCCACCGGGAGGTCTGCCGTGCCGCCGGTGACCAGGGCGATGCCCCGCATCGGTACCAGCGCCGGGGCGCGGTCGAGGGTGATGGCCCGGGCGGCCTGATGGTAGACGGCGTCGGGCATCAGGTCCGCGACCGCGTTGAAGTACTCTGGGCCCACTCGGGTGATGAGCAACTTCTCCGCCCGGCCGGCCAAGCGTTGGACGATCTCCGCGACCTGCGCCACGGTCTTGCCCTGGCCAAAGATGACCTCGGGCAGCCCCTGGCGCAGGCCGCGGTGATGGTCGAGCCGGGCGAAGCCAATATCCTCGTAGGGGAGGTAGCGGAGTTGCTCCAGCGCCTCGCCGGGGGCGAGGCTCCCCTGCCCCACCCGGGTCAGGAGTTGCAGCACGCGGGCATCGTCAGCGGCCAAAGGCGTTCACTCCCCGTTCTAAGGTCATGGATTCGAGGGTTTCATTATGCGCTTCAACGATACTTGGTTTTGCGCCGGGGTTCAATCGACCCCCGCCGCAACCTTCGACCCCAAGGCTGGCTCGCGACGCATGCGTCGCCGCTACGACTGGCCCGGTGAACCGAGAGGGCCGCACCCCCAGGTGCGGCCTCTCGCATCAGTCCGAACCGGACGGGTTATGGCGTCACGAAACCCCAAGTCGTGGACCAACTCACCGGCGTGCCGTCGCCCTGTATGCGCGGCCGCACCCGCCAGTAGTAGTTGGTGGCCGCTTCCAGCGGGAACTTATCGGACACCTGGTAGGTGCTGGGCGGCGAGGCCAACCCGGCGTGCATCAACTCCCAATAGAGGAACGCGTTGGGGCCGAACGCCGGGTCCTTGCTGACCTGCACCTCGTAGTAGAACACGTACGGGTTCGAATTCGCCCAGGTGAGCGCTGGGGTGAGGGTGGCCACCGTGCTGCCGCCGTCCGGGACCACCCTGCTGATGGTGGCGCTGGTGGCCTTGGGCGTGCGGAAGGTACGCACGGCCCAGGCCGAACAGTCCTTGTCGAGCGGCTCGAGCACCGAGGACGACCTGACCCGCCAGGTTTAGGTGATGTCGGGCAGCAGCACGTAGTGTCCCTTGCCGAACAGCGGTGCGTCCACCTGGTAGCTGCTTTCGGGGCCGCGGATCAGGTCGATGCCCTGTCCGTCGTTGTTGGCGGGTATCACCTGGACGTGGTATACCTTGGCCCCCGGCGGCAGCTCCCAGGCCAGCGATGGGGCGAAGTCCGCCGCCAGGGTCTTGTCCTCGGGGCCGCTGAGGGTGGGCTTTGGCAGTTCGATCAGCAGCGCGAACACGCCGGCGGGGTTGGTGATGGCGGGCAGGGAGGTGGCGATGGTGATCGTGCCGGTGACGGTACTGTCGAAGGTGATGGTGTTAGGGCCGCCAGAGTTGGCGCCGATGATGGCCGCCCGCAGGTATCCGGCGCCGGTGTCAAGTTTGTTGGTGACCACCAGGCTCGCGGCC
>SHYD01000082.1 GCA_009692945.1 Dehalococcoidia bacterium
GCGCCGCGGCGATGAATGCCCTGATCTTCTCGGGGTCCTTGACGCCTCCGGTCTCGATGCCGCTGGAGACGTCGACGCCCCAGGGTTGCACGGTCTGGATCGCGTCGGATACGTTCTCGGTCGTCAGTCCGCCCGACAAGATGATGGGGAACCGGGCAGCCACCGATGCCGCCACGGCCCAGTCGATCTGCCGGCCGGTGCCGCCGTACCGTCCTGCCACGTGCGACTCGATCAGGCATCTCCCGCCGCGTGTGTTAAGAGCAGACCAGTGGCGGTCGAGTTCTTCCAATACGTCATCGGCGGGGCGGCCCGAGGGGACCCGCAGTGCCTTGATCACCGGACGGCTGACCTGCTCAACGGTATCCCAGGGCTCATCGCCACTGAGTTGGACCAAATCTAACCCACAAAAGTCGGCCAGTTCGTTGATCCGCTCCGGTTGTTCGTTCACGAACACGCCGGCCAGGGCCGGGACGTTATGGCCTACAGCCGCCCGGACCGCCGCTACGATGCGCCTGGCCTCCTCGGGGGTCACCGTGCGGGTGCTCTGCGAGGCAAAGATCATGCCGATCATGTCGACGCCCGTCGCGGCGGCGACCAATGCATGTTCGGGCGTCCGAATGCCGCACGCCTTGACCTGAGTCATGACAGCAGTTCCCGCAGCTTGGCGCCGGGGGAGGAGGCCGTCACCAGCGATTCCCCGATGAGGGCCGCGCTGACCCCCCAGTCGCGCAAACGGCGCATGTCTTGGGGGCCCTTGATGCCGCTCTCGCTCACCACCACGCGGTCCCCGGGAATGAGCGAGCGCAGCCGGCGCGTCGTATCGAGGTCGATCCCGAACGTCCTCAGGTCGCGGTTGTTGATGCCGATGACCTCAGCCCCCGCTGAGAGCGCCCGCTCGGTCTCGGCCTCGTCGTGGACCTCCACCAGCGCCTCCATCCCAAGCGTGCGAGTAAGCCTGAGCAGCCGGGTGAGGGTGGGGTCGCCCAACACCGCCACGATGAGCAGCAACGCGTCGGCCCCGTAGGCCCGGGCCTGATGGACCTGATACTCGTCGAACAGGAAATCCTTGCGGAGCAGCGGCGGCCGCCGATCCTGAGCCTCAGTTTCCTGAGCGGCCCGGATGTCTGCGAGATAGTGCAAACTCCCGCGGAAGTGCTTCTGCTCGGTCAATACCGAGATGGCCGCCGCCCCAGCGCGGGCGTACTCGCGGGCCAGCGAAACGGGCCGCAGGTAGGGCTTGAGCACACCTGCCGAGGGGGATGCCTTCTTGACCTCGGCGATGATGCGTATATCCTGACCAAGCAGGGCCGCCGCAAAATCACGCGGCTTTGGTCTCGCCGCCGACATCTCGATGAGAACCGCCAGCGGCTCCCGTCGCTGAGCCGCCGGCAGTTGCCGGCGCAGGTGGTCGACGATCTGGTCGAGGATCGGGCGGGTGGTGGTGGCCATTGGTCGTTTAGCTTAGCTTAAGCGTTGCTGTTACTGGCCCGCACCAGGGCATCGACCCGGCCCAGGGCCGAGCCGTCATCCATCAACCTGAGAGCTGTGGCGAACCCCGTCTTGAGGTCTGCCGCCCTGTCTCCCGACACCAGCGCCGCCGCGGCATTGAGCGCGACCATGTCGCGAAGTGCGCCGTCCCTCCCGGACAGCAGGTCTCTGAGGGTCGCTGCGTTCGCCTCGGCAGTTCCGCCCTTGATCGCATCACGAGTAGCCACCGTGATGCCCAACTCCTGGGGCGTCACCCGGTATTCACGGATGGCGCCATCCTTCAGTTCCCAGACCTGCGTCGGCGCGCAGACGCTCATCTCGTCAAGGCCGTCCTCGCCGTGCACCACCAACGCGTGAGCGGATCCGAGGTGTCGCAGCACGCTGGCCATTTTCGGCGCCATCGATGCGTCGGCAACGCCCAGCACCTGGTGGGTTGCCCCCGCCGGGTTGGTCAGCGGGCCCAGGATATTGAACACGGTGCGGATGCCGATCTCCCGCCGCGGCCCGGCGGCGAACCGCATTGCCGGGTGGAACGCGGGAGCGAACATGAAGCCGATGCCCGCCTCGTCCAGGCAGTGGCGCACCATGTCGGGCGACAGTTCCAGCTTAACCCCAAGCGCCTCCAGCACATCGGCGCTGCCGCATTGGCTGGACATGGCCCGGTTGCCGTGTTTGGCCACCTTGAGCCCTCCCGCGGCCGCAACGAACGCCGCCGCGGTCGAAACGTTGAAACTCCCGGAGGCGTCGCCGCCGGTGCCGCAGGTGTCGACCACCGCCGTGGGATAGTGCACCCGGTGCGCCTTGTCCCGCATTACCCGCGCCATTCCTGCGATCTCCTCGGCCGTCTCACCCTTGATGCGTAGCGCAGTGAGAAACGCCCCGATCTGCGCTTGGGTGGCGTCGCCGGTCATGATCTCTTCCATCACCTGGACGGCAGCGTCCACGGAGAGGTCCTGACGTTGCACCAGCAGTTCGATGGCGTCCCGGATCATGATCTGCTCCTCGGAGTCTCAGAATAACTGGTCAATATCGCGATAGGTCCGCTCGGACCGCCGTTCGATCCGTGCAACCAAGACTTCGTGATCGGAATCGAGGATTGCATAGATCACTCTGTAGCCACCAACTCTGATGCGCCAGGCTGTTTGGAAAAAACGAGGGCGGGTTGCCCCAGGGCGCCTAGGGTCAACTTCCAACTCGTCTATCGCACGAAACAGTGCAATCCGATCCTGGAGGGGAAAGCGTTGGATCGACCGTTCGGCCTGAGCCGTGAGCCTAACCCGGAACCGCACCGAGATTTTTTGCCTTCAACTCATGATAATCGACGGCGCTGGATGGGTCGGCTTTGTAGGACTCCACCTCACGATCCATCATGAGCCCGTCAAGTTCATCCTCGTACACCGCATCGATGGCCCGGCGTATGAGTTCCGACATCGACGCCTTATGCCGCCGGGCGAGTTCATGCAGGTCTTGGTGCAGTTCCTCGGGCAGTTGAATGAGCAGGCGCTTCATCCCGTCACCTCCGCTGTAACTACTCAGTCTTGGGAGGACGCGTCCGCGCCCTTTGCCCCACCCCCGGAAAAAGAGAGGGTTTTGTTTCTGGGGGAACACCAGGCCCCCGGCAGGATGGCTTCGCCCCCTGCACCCCCATGGCGGCTCCCCGAACACTGAGCAATAACCCCTCCGCTTCACCATAGCACCCCCGCGTCACCGCCGTCCTACGGCGTGAGCACCACTTTGCCGAAGTGCTCGCGCCCCTCCAACCGGCGGTGCGCCTCGGCCACCTTTGCCAGCGGGTACGTCCGGTCGATGCATACTTGCATCCGCTTGTCCCGCACCAGCGCCATGAACTGGTCGAGTGCCTTGTAGCCCTCCAGGTTCTGTGTGAGATGGGCGGTGATCCCGAAGCGGGTGATGGACCGGCCTTCGATGGTGGGCAGCGGTTCGGGCACCGGGCCGCCCGCCCGCCCGATGGTGACCAGCCGGCCGCCCGGCGCCAACACTTCAAGGCTCTTGTCGAAGACCGCTCCACCGACCATCTCGAGCACCAGGTCGACGCCCCGGCCCCCGGTGAGGCGGTTGACCTCTTGGACAAAGTCCTGACGGGTGTAGTTGATGGTTTCGTCGGCGCCCAGGTCGTGCAGGCGGCGGCACTTCTCATCGCTGCCCGCGGTGGTGATGACGCGGGCGCCCAGGTGCTTGGCGATCTGGATCGCCGCGACGCCGACGCCGCTGCCCCCTGCCTGGATCAACACTCGGTCGTCTGCCTTGAGTCCGGCGTGGGAGACCATGCAGTGATAGGCGGTGAGGAAAACGGCGGGCATGGCGGCGGCCGTGGCGGCGTCGAGGCCATCCGGAACCGGCCGGGTCTGGTAATGTTTGGCGAGGGCGTATTCGGCGTACCCGCCCCGGCCGGGGTCAGCGACCACCCGCTGGCCGGGTTGGAAGTCCGTCACGTTCGACCCCACCGCGGCCACGGTCCCGGCGAACTCGAACCCCATGATCATGGGAAGGTCTTTCTCGGTGTAACGGCCGGTACCATCCCGTGTACCGAGGTCGGCACGGTTGAGCCCCGCCGCCTCCACCTTGACGAGCACATCGTCCCTACCCGGTTGAGGGTCGGGCGCGTCCTCGTACTCCAACACCTCTTCGCCGCCGAATTTATGAATACGGACCGCTTTCATGTTGCCTCCGAACGTCGATTCATCGTCGTTAATTGCGCCTACCGGCCGCAGCCCGGACCGGCATGTTCAAGAAGTTGTGGAGCAGCGCCTTACCGTCGGGGGTCATGATCGACTCGGGGTGAAACTGAACGCCCTCCACAGGATGGCTGTCGTGACGCACTCCCATGATAAGCCCCTTGTCGGTCCATGCCGTCACCTTCAAGCCGGGCGGAACGGTGTCTTTCAGGATCACCAGCGAGTGGTACCGGATGGCCTGGAACGGTTGGGGCAATCCTTGAAACACGCCCCGGCCATCATGGTGGATCATGCTGGTCTTGCCGTGCATGATCTCGCCCGCCCGGTCCACCACGCCGCCGTACGCTTCGCCGATGCACTGGTGCCCCAGGCAAACCCCAAGCAGCGGCGTTCCGGCCCCGAACCTCCGGATCACCTCGACCGATATTCCCGCCTCTTTGGGGGTGCAGGGACCTGGTGACACAACGATGCGCTCGGGGCGCATGGCGGCGATGTCCTCAACGGTGATCTGGTCGTTCCGGTGCACCTCCACCTCCGCCCCCAGCTCGCAGAGGTATTGGTACAGGTTGTAGGTAAAGCTGTCGTAGTTGTCAATCAGCAGCAGCACGGTTTCATTACCCCCGTTTGGTGGCCGGTCCAGGGCGCTGTCAAGCCTTGGGACGGGGCCACCAGTCGTTATCGCCGCCGTCCACCTGGATCACTGCGCCGTTGATGTACTCCCCGGCGTCGGAGCAGAGGAACGCCACCGTGTTGCCGACGTCGTCGGGGCGGCACAGGCGGCCGTACGGGGCGAGCCTGCCCAGAGTGCTGACGTCATTGATGCCCACCCTGCGTCCCACCTCGTCGGCCATGTCGGTGGCCACGAGGCCGGGGCGCACCACGTTCGAACGGATGCCGTGGCGGCGCTCCTCCTTGGCTGCCACCGAGGCGAGTCCCTCCATCGCCAGCTTGCTCGCGGCGTACGAGAGCCGGTTCGCCGACCGCCGCTCCACGATGATCGCTGACACGAAGATGAGGTCGCCTCGAGGCTGCTGCCGCAGGTGAGGGATCGCTGCCTTGGTGCAGTAGAACGCCCCCCAATAGTTCAGGTCCATCACCTTGCGGACGCCGTCGACGTCGCCATCATGGATGGTCAGGCCCGAGGAGAGCGCTCCGGCGTTGTTGACGAGGATGTCGAGGCGTCCGAAGTCGGCGGCCGCCTGATCGACCATCGCCCGCACCGGCTCGAAGCCCGTAGAGATGTCGCATTGGTAGACTCGGGCCGTGCGGCCCAAGGCTTCGACCTCACGCTGGGTGGCTTCGGCCGAAGCGCGATCGTTGGCATAGTTGATGGCGATATTGGCCCCGTCCCGGGCCAGGCAGAGCGCCACGCCCTTGCCAATGCCCCTGCCGCCTCCCGTTATCAGCGCTACCCGTCCTGTCATCGGCATCGCTTGTTACCTCCAGAGTTATATCTGTTCAGACATAAATGGGTGCTGCTTGATTGTTCGCCCCACCCCCCAAAGAAAAGAGATGGCTTTGTTTCTGGGGGAACACTCCCAGTCCCCCGGGCCCTTCGACGAGCTCAGGACAAGCAGGCTTCGCCCCCTGCATCCCTGTATCGGAACCCCGAGTCTGAACTCGTACCCAGATTTGTTCCTCGGTAGTATGCCCTGGTGAAGCGGGCGGCGCCGCCCCGTCGCACCTTCGCCCAACCCTCAGGTGGTGGGCAACCGGGGCGGGAGCCAACCCTGGCTACCCCCATCAATGGTGACGACGGTGTTATTCACGTGGAGCGCTTCATCCGAGCACAGGAAGACCGCGAGGTTGCCGACCTCCTCAGGGTGAATTATCCGGCCGAACGGGGCGACAGCGTTCAGGCTCTCAAAGTCATCCACGCCCCGGGAGCGCAGCATCTCCACCCCCATCTCGGTGGCCACGGTGCCGCAACGGATCACATTCACATGGATCCCGTGGGGAAGCTCTTCCATCGCGACGACCGATGCCAGCCCCTCCATTGCCAGCTTGCCCGCAACATAGGGGGCGCGGTAGGGCGGGCGCTCCGCCAGTGTCGTGGATGAGATGAAGATGACATGACCCCGCTTCTGTCTGCGGAGGTGGGGAAGCGCGGCTCGGGTGACATGGAGCGCACTGAGGAAGTTGTTGTCGAATGTTTCCAGGAATTGTTCGGTAGTGGAATCGTGGAGGGTGCGGCGCTCCGGCAGCATCCCGGCGTTGTTGATCACGATGTCCAGTCCTCCAAATTCCGAGACCACCTGATCCACCATCTTCTGGACTGCTTCAAAGCCGGCCGCGACGTCGCATTGGTATATCCGCGCCTCGACGCCTGCCGAGCGGGCTTCCGAAACTGTCGCCCCCGCGGCTTCCGCTCCCTGCCGGTAGTTGACCGCGACGGCGGCGCCTTCCCGCGCCAGTCGCAAGGCGATGGCCCGGCCGATGCCGCGGCCTCCGCCGGTGATCAACGCTACCCGGCCCGTCAGAGCGTACACGCGACGCTCACTGCTTCCGGGCGGGCATCCAGCCCACCCCGCCGGCGTCCACCGGAACCACTGCGTTGTTCACGTGTAGCGCCCACTCGGAGCAGAGGAACACCACGGTGTTGCCGATGTCCTCCGGCTGGGTCACTCGCCCAAAGGGCGCGATTGAGTAGGCGCTCTTCACATCATCGATGCCGCGGGCACTGAACACCTCCCGGCCCATATCGGTCTCCACGGGACCGGACCGCACCACGTTCACGTGCACGCCGTGGGACAGTTCCTCCATGGCGACCACCGAGGCAAGGCCCTCCATGGCCAGCTTGCTCGCCACGTACGGCGAGCGGTTGCCCGGCCGGTCCACCACGGTGGAGGAGGAAATGTAGATGACGTGGCCGCCGTGCTGTCGACGGAAGTGAGGGAGAACCGCCCGCGTGCAGTAGAGCGATCCGTGGAAGTTGGTGTTGAACACGTGCAGGAAATCATCGATTGTGAAGTCGTGGAGGGTGCGCCGCGGTGACATGATCGCCGCGTTGTTGACCAGGATATCGAGCCGTCCAAAGTCCGTGATGACCTGCTCCACCATGACCGCCACCGCCTCGTAGCTCGAAGATACGTCGCACTGGTAGCTCCGGGCGTTGCGGCCGAGGGCCGCCACATCGCCCGCGGTGGCCCGCGCCGTATCGGCGCCCTGCCGGTAATTGATGGCGATATCGGCGCCCTCCCGCCCCAGGCAGAGTGAGATGCCCCGGCCCACGCCCCGGTTGCCGCCTGTGACCAGGGCAACTTTGCCTGCTAGTAACATGACTTCTCCTCTACGCCACCGATCCTGCTGCCCCTCAAGCCCCCACGCGAGGAGGGATCCAACTCGACTGACTCCCATCCACGGTCAGTGTCGCATTGGTGATATACGAGCCCTCATTCGAACAGAAGAACACCACCGCGTTGCCGATATCCTCGGGCTTAGCGATGCGCTTGAAGGGCGCCTTGCGCAGCAGGTCATCCGCGTTCGCGATGTCCCGCCGCTTCAGCGTTTCCCAGCCCATCTCACTCTCGGCGATACCGGGCCGGATCACGTTGGCCCGGATGCCGTTCCAGATCTCCTCCTGCGCCACCATGGAACTCAGACCCTCCAGTGCCATCTTCCCGGCAACATAAGGGAGGCGGTGAGCGAACTGGTCCTTCACCTGCACCGACGATATGAAAATAATATCGCTCCTTTCCCGTTTGCGCAGATGAGGGATTGCGGCCTTGCTGCAATGGACAGAGCCCCAGAAGTGGCTGTCGAACACCCGCCGGAACTCCTCCAGATCGCCGTCGCAGACCGAGGACCGCGGCGCCTGAAGCCCGGCGTTG
Organism: Dehalococcoidia bacterium; assembly: GCA_009692945.1. GTDB lineage: Bacteria > Chloroflexota > Dehalococcoidia > SHYD01 > SHYD01 > SHYD01. Next base: position 8,015 of record SHYD01000082.1, read on the forward strand.
TTCACCAGAATGTCGAGACCCCCGAAGTCGGCGGCGACCGCATCGACCATCGCCAGCACATCCGGGTAACTCGATGCGACGTCGCAGCGGTAGGTGCGGGACCGCCTGCCCAGCCCCTCAATGGCGCGTTGCGTCTCCTGAGCGGCCGCTTCGTTCGACAGATAGTTAACTGCGACATCGGCCCCGGCGTGGGCCAAACTGAGCGCGATGCCCCGGCCGATACCCCGGCTCCCTCCGGTGACAAGTGCGACTCTGCCTTCCAGGTTCATGGGTTTCTCCTTGATCGCGCTGAATAAGGGATGGCTATCCTAAACGCCAATAATATTACTCGATGCCTCGTTCCGCCGCTTCAATCGCCCGCACCAAGGCCGAGGCTTTACTCACCGTCTCCTGGTACTCGACTGCTTCCTGGCTGTCGTACACGATGCCCCCTCCCGCCTGTACGTAGGCGACGCCATCCTTGAGGACCATCGTCCGGATACCGATGGCGGTATCGATATTGCCGGAGAAACTGATATAGCCCACGGCTCCGGCATAGGGACCTCGCTGTTCGGGTTCCAACTCCGAGATGATCTCCATCGCCCGGATCTTGGGGGCACCGGACACGGTTCCCGCCGGGAAACAGGAACGCAACACATCATACGAGGTCAGCCCCGGCCGCAACCTGCCCTGCACGTGCGACACCAGGTGCATCACGTGGGAGTAGCGCTCGACGTCCATCACCTGGGTAGCATGTACCGTGCCCGGCACGCTGACCCGGCCAACGTCGTTGCGCCCGAGATCCAGCAGCATGATGTGTTCGGCGCGTTCCTTCTCGTCGGTCACCAACTCCCGCTCCAGCGCCGCATCCTCCTCGGGGGTGGCGCCGCGGCGGCGGGTCCCGGCGATAGGGTGGTAGTCGATCGCTCCGTCCTCCACCCGCACCAGCATCTCGGGCGAGGTCCCGATGATGTGGAAGTCCTTCAGGTGCAGGTAGTACATGTACGGCGAAGGGTTGATGGCTCGCAGCGTGCGGTAAATGGTGAAGGCCTCGGCGCTGGTGGGCCTCGCGAAGCGCTGCGATAGCACCCCCTGGATGATATCGCCGTCCACGATGTACTCCCGTGCCCGGGCGACCATGTGGCCGTACTCCTCGCGCGTCACATTCGACTGGACCGGTCCAGCCGTACCCACCTTGGCCCGCTCACCCCGAGGCCGGATGGGCGGCCGCAGCGGCTGGCGGAGACGGTCTACCAGCAAGTCGATCTTGTCGGTTGCTGTGCGGTAGGCAGTGTCGAAATCGCCTACAGCGTGCACGTGGCTGACGACGCGGATCTTGTGGAGCAGGTGGTCGAACACCACCAGCGTGTCGGCGAACATGAAGAGCGATTCGGGAAGTCCCAGCACGTTGCTGGCTGCCATGGGCACGCGTGGTT
>SHYD01000014.1 GCA_009692945.1 Dehalococcoidia bacterium
CACCAGGCCACTGGCATGGGCCAATTCCACATAGAGCGGGAGCCCGGCCAGGGCCGTCATCCCGCTCCCGGTCATCTCCGCCTCGTATCTGGAAGGGAAGGATGCCTTGTGCCATACTGACCGCACCTCGTTGGTGATGGGTTTGAACCCCCCATCTAGCCTACTCCGTTCCTACGGATGGCCCAACGAGGTTTTTGGATGGGGGATCAGGGGGAAGTGTAACTACTCAGAGTTGAGGGGAAATGAGGAGAGAGCGGCAGGCAGTGAACGGATTCACGCCTTGGAGCCGCCAGGTGCCGAAGAGGGTTGCCAAGGCCATGGCGGTGGTGGTGCCCTGAGGCGACCTGGTTCCGCCGCTTATCTTGCGCTGCGTCACCAAGGGCCGCAGGCCCCGCTCGGCGGCGTTGTTATCGGCGGGTACCGCCGGGTCGCCCACGAAGGTGAGGAGTTCGCCGAGGTACCGCGCCATCCGCCGGCAGAGCTTCCCCTGCGGGGCAACCTGGTCCGTCAGGTACGGGTGGCACGCCGCCAGCAAGTCCTTGGAGAGGCGCTGTTGCAGCTGCTGCCGCCGTCGCGGGTCAGGGTCGGTCACGGCCTTCCCTCGGTCATACACCGCCCGTACCTGTTCGGCCCACGCCGCAAGGCGCTGGTCGTCCCGGTACAGCCCGCGCAGGTCATGGATCTCCCGCAGCAGATGCGCCCAGCAGCGCTGATGCAGCCCCGCGTAGTGGTCATAGGCGGCATAGAAGTCGGTCACGAGCACGCCCTGGAACCCCTCGCCCAACACCTCGTCCACCATGCCCTTGCCGCGACCACCACGGGTGAAATAGCGCTCGGTGGCCGTCTGCCAGATCCAGACGTAGCCGTTCTTCCCCCCCTCCCGCAAGCCGGTCTCGTCGGCGTGCACCACCGGGCTCGCCCGGATGCGGTCCCGGATCGCCCGTACCGTCGGTTGCCCCTGCCGGGCGACGGTGTTCAGGGCCCCCACGATGCCCCCTTCACTGAGCGGCAATTGATAGACGGTTTCCAGCAACCACTGGATGGTGGCCAGCGGCAGGCGGCCCACCGTCCGCAGGCTCGCAATCAGGCTGAGCACGCTGGTGCCGAGCCGTTGTTTGCCGATGGCCACGCCCGCGTGGGCGGCCGGAACCACCCGGTGTTTATTGCAGGTGGGGCAGACCCGGGCAATGAAGCGGTGTTCCACCACCCGCACCGGCGCCAGCGGAATCTCCAAGACTTCCCGGGTGCGCTGGACCCAGCCGCCCTGGAGCGCCGTCCCGCAATCAGGACACACCGCAACGGCATGGTCTACCTGCTCCGTGGGAGTCGAGCGTTGGCGGGCGAAGCCCTCCAGCCGTGGGATACGGCCTGCTTTGGGCGCTTCCTGCCGGGTCGATGCCGGTTTGTTCCCCGGCATGCCGCCCTTGCCGTCGTGCCGGCCCTTGAGCTCCGCCTCCAGCGCCGCAATGCGCTGCTGCAACTGGGTGATGATCCTGCGCTGTTCGGCAACCAAGCCGAGCAGTTCCTCCTTGGTCAGAAACGACAGGTCAGCAGGCATATCCTACCAACCAAAACGCGAAATCTCCCGTTTTGCTACAACTCGTCCCTCGAAGACTGAGTAGTTACGGGGAAGTGCCCGCCATTGACAGCCGCAAAAGGCGCATGCTACCGTTCCCTTACGTGGCGAGAAGGGTGCCCGTGGTGTATCCCATGGGCCGCTAGCTCAATTGGCAGAGCAACTGACTCTTAATCAGTGGGTTCGGGGTTCAAGTCCCCGGCGGCCCACCAACCCGTCAATAACGCGGGCCCGGCAACACGGGGCGGAACGGCTATTCGAGGGCGATTCGGAGGCGGCATCGGCGGCCTGGCAGACCGCACCCATCCAAAATGGGGAAGTGTCGGAACTGGCAGACGAGCATGACTTAGGATCATGTGCCGCAAGGCGTGGGGGTTCGAACCCCCCCTTCCCCACCAATAGAGGCAGAGGCAATAGAACAATGGCCGGCGGCGATGCGGGAACTCGTGAACGGTGCGGGCCTTGCTATAAACGCCGAGGGGGCCGTGCATCGAATGTTGAATAAAGGACTGCTGCCCCTCACAAATCCACGGAGGCGCTATGGGAACACTGCTTGAGGTCAAGGCCCTCCGGACGCACTTCTTCACCCAGGAAGGTGTGGTCAAGGCGGTCGATGGAGTGTCGTACGACCTCCAAGAGGGTGAGATCCTCGGTTTGGTGGGTGAGAGCGGTTGTGGCAAGAGTGTCAGTGCCCTCAGCCTGATGCGGCTGGTCCAGGACCCGCCCGGCAGGATTGTGGGCGGGCAGATCATGTTCGAGGGGCGTGACCTGCTGGGGATCAGCGAAGATGAAATGCGGGCGATTCGCGGCAACCGCATGGCCATGATCTTCCAGGAGCCCATGACCTCGTTGAACCCGGTGCTGACCATCAACCGGCAGCTCTCAGAGGCCCTCGAACTGCACATGAAGATGGATAAGAATGCAGCCCGCCGCCGCTCCGTGGAACTGCTGGACATGGTGGGTATCCCGGAGGCGAGCCGCCGGATCGACGACTACCCGCACCAGTTCAGCGGCGGCATGCGGCAGCGCGTGATGATCGCCATGGGCATGAGCTGCAACCCCAAGCTGCTGCTGGCGGACGAGCCCACCACGGCGCTCGATGTGACGATCCAGGCCCAGGTGCTGGAGATTGTCAAAAAGCTCACCTCCGAAATGGGCACCGCGGTCATCATCATTACCCACAACCTGGGTGTGGTCGCCCGCTACGCCGACCGTGTGAACGTGATGTACGCGGGCCGCATCATCGAGCGGGCCACCGCCAGGGGGCTGTACGCCGAGCCGAGCCATCCCTACACCATCGGACTCCTGAACTCGGTGCCGCGCCTGGATGAGGCGCTGAAAGAGAAGCTCGACCCCATCGAGGGTCTGCCGCCCGATCTCGTGAACCTGCCGCAGGGGTGTCCCTTCGTGCCCCGCTGCAAGTTCTACCGGGAGAACAAGGACAAACTGCAGAAGTGTGTCGAAACCTATCCGCCGCTATTCATGGTGGGTAAGGATCACATGGCTGCCTGCTGGGTTAACGTGCAAACGGGAGGCGTGAGAGAGTAATCATGGCTGAAGAGCGGATTCTCCTGGATGTAAAAGAACTCTCGATGTACTTCCCTGTCACCAAGGGCGTCATATTCGAGCGCAAAGTGGCCGATATCAAGGCGGTGGACCACATCAGCTTCTACATCCGCAAGGGTGAGACCCTGGGGCTGGTGGGGGAGAGCGGTTGCGGCAAAACCACTGCGGGCCGGTCGATCCTGCAACTGTACAAGCCCACCACCGGTTCGGTCACCTTCTGGGACGATGACCGGGGCGAATACGTGGACCTGGTGACGCTCAAGGGCGAGGCCATGCGGAAGATGCGCCGGAAGATTCAGATCATCTTCCAGGACCCCTACGGTTCGCTGAATCCCCGTATGTCCTGCGGCGCCATCGTCGGCGAGCCGCTCAAGATCCATAATTTGGCCAAGGGCAAGGAGTATCAGGAGCGGGTCGAGGAGTTGCTCACCATCGTGGGCCTGCATCCCTACTTCGCCAGCCGCTACCCCCACGAGTTCTCGGGAGGCCAGCGGCAGCGCATCGGCATCGCGCGGGCCCTCGCCTCCAACCCGCAATTCATCGTGTGCGACGAGCCGATCTCGGCGCTGGACGTGTCGATCCAGGCCCAGATCATCAACCTGCTGGAGGAGCTGCAGGGCCGCTTCGGCCTGACCTATCTGTTCATCGCCCACGACCTCGCGGTGGTGCGGCATATCAGCGACCGCATTGCGGTGATGTACCTCGGCCGGCTCGCCGAGATTGCCAACCGTGAGGAGCTGTACGAGAACCCACTGCACCCCTACACCAAGGCGTTGCTGTCCGCCGTACCCATCCCCGACCCGGTGATAGAGGCCACCCGCGAGCGGATCATCCTGCAGGGCGACGTGCCCAGCCCCATGAATCCCCCCAGCGGCTGCGTGTTCCATACCCGGTGCCCCATCGCGATCGACGAATGCAAGGTCACGATCCCGGCGCTGCGCAACCTCGGGGGCGAAGGGATCAACGAGCACTGGGTGGCCTGCCACCGGGCGTAGCAACCGGTCGGGACAAAAGCCCTCCCGCCGTGGCGCGCGAGGGCTTTCCCATTTCATGTTCAACCTTTTCGATCCAATGCGCATCCTGTCGGCGTTAACGGTATGAGTTCACCGCTGAGGGACAACCTCACCCCCAGCCCCTCTCCTACCAGGAGAGGGGAGACCGGTTCCCCTTCCCTCGCAGGCGCCGTCCTGATCCTGCCGAAGGGGAAGGGGCGAGGGATTAGGTTTCAGCGTTCCCTGAAGGCTGAACTCTTACCGTTAGCGTTGCTCGCCCCCGTGCTCCTAGCCGCGGCCTGCGCCGTCCCCTCGATGACGTTTCGCACCGTGAAGATCGGCCTGGTTGCCCCGTTGTCGGGTGAGGCAGCCGGCGAGGGGGGGCGCTGGGTTATCGCGGCGCGGCAGGCCGTCGACGTGTGGAACGCCGATCCTACGCATGGGGACGTCCGCAAAGAACTGGTGGTCTTGGATGAGGCGGAGGGCGAGGCCGCGGTCCAGAGCTTGGTCCTCGACCCTCGGGTGGTGGGTGTGGTGGGCTATGCCCGCCCCACCGCCGCACGGGCGAGCCTCGGCCGGCTCGCTGCGGCCGGGATGCCGGTGCTGGTGGCCGGGTCCGAAAGCGAGGCGCAACCCTCCGATGGCGCAGGTGCGCAGTATCTGACCGCATCTCACCCTGCGCTGGCGCAGGAGTTGGCCGCATATGCCGCTGGGCCGCTCCAGCTACGGGTCGTGTCGGTGGTGGTTGGTCCCGACGCCACCGACCGGGCCATCGCCGCGGTGTTTCGGGAATCGGGCGCGGCCGCCGGGATCGCCTTCCGGGAAGTCCCCATGCCCGCATCGCCCGCCGATGTCAGGACGTTTTCGGATCGTGTCTCCACCAACGGTGTTCAGGCCGTTTTCCTGGCCACCTCCTCTGGTGATGCCCGCACACTGCTGCCGCTCCTCGACGCCCGGCCTCGCCCTCTTCCGGTACTGCTCGCGCCCCGGACCGCAACGGGTGAGGCCTCTCGAGAGCTGGAGCGGCTCGACGTGTACTGGGCCGGCGGGGCGCCCGACCCGGCCATGATTCCCGAGGCGAAGGACTTCGTGGACCGCTACCGGAGCCAGACCGGAACGGCGCCGGCCCCAGGAGCGGCGCTGGTCTACGATGCAATGGGGTTGATACTCCGCGCCATCGATGGCCCGGCTCGGACCCGTGGTTCGCCATCGCGGGCGTCGGTCCAGGATTCGCTCCGGACGGCCGGGGAGGCGCCGGGCATCCTGGGCCGCCACCGCTTCGGCGAAGACGGTAGGCGGCAGGGAGCGCGGGCATTCGTGTTCCTGGTGAACCGCAGCCAGCCCTTTCCGGGCAGGCAGGTGGGTGCTGCTCCAGAGTGACCGTTGCGCACGTATTGTAGCGGCGACGCATGCGTCGGCCGACGGGAGTGCAGCGCGACGTGTTGGCCAAAGGGTGCGGGGGGTGTTCCCTCAGGCATACTCCGTGATGACGGTAGGGGGGGTCCCTTGTGCCTGCCCGGTACGAGGGCGGCCACAAGGGACCCCCCCTACCACGGCCGTTCCCCTCACCTCGCCGTCAACTCGAACAACTGGACCCCGAGAAACGCCGCCGCAGGCTTGACGGCATACCGCCCAGCCATGAGCTGCTCCACTCGCTGCGCCGCCTGCGCTGCCGCGGCGGGCTTGTTGTGGTTGTAGAGCGTGGTCAACCAGATGTGCCGTTCGCCCTTTAGGGCCTCGTCCAACGGCTGGAGATCTAAGTTGACGTAAGACCGACGATAGGGTGAGGCGTCGCACCAGGCGTCCGGCAGTGACTCCCAGGTGCACGGGACCGCATGGGATCGAGACGGCGCCGGCCGGCCCATCGCGATGCGCTGGTGGTCGTACCACAGTGCGGGCAGGTAGCTCTGGTAGTCGAGGTGGAGCAGCAGGTCGCCCTCGGTGTAGCGCTCGTGCAGCCAGGCATTGGCCGCCCGCTCATCGGGAGAGGCGAACGCGGGGTCGAAGTAGAGCGACCACAACGGCGGCAGGTTTGTCAGCACCAGGAGCAGAGCCAGCACGGGCGGCGCGCACCGCCTCCCCGCCTCGGGCACTCTTCGTATGAGTTCAGACCCGGGGATCAGCGGCATCAACCCCGCCCCCCACCCCGGAAAAAAGAGAGGAGAATGCTCTGTGGGGGGCGTGGGGGCGCCCCCCACAGAGGGCTGCCGCCCTCGTGCACTCCCGCTTCTGAGCCCGACAGTTCCTCTACCGTGAACGCTTGACATTCTTCCCGTGATTAGACCCGCCAACCCTGTTCCCGATGCTGCCACCGCCTGCCCCACCCAGAGTGCCAGGAAAGGTGAGGCTACGACGAGATACCTCGGGTCCAGCAGCGGCACCGCCACAATTGAGAACCCCAGGGGCAGGGCGATGGGTAGCAGCGTCAGGCCAGCGGCGTACCACGTCTCCCAGCGCCGCCGTCCCCACCACCAAGCCGCGAGCAGCAGCGCCGAGAAGAGATAGCGGCCGCCCCGCAGCAGCAGGTCCAGCGGCAGGTTGTAGTCCAGTCTCGTCTTGAACCACATCCAGTCGTAAATCGTTTTGAGGGTGTCACGTGTGACCGGCTCGATCCAGGCGTCGGCCCCCGCGGCTACCCCGCCCCACTGGGCCCACGAGACGCCGAGCCAGGGCAGGTAGGCGGCCAGGGTGATCCCGGCAGTGAGGAACAGCGGCACCAAGGTTCGTAACTGCTCAGGTGCCCATGACCGGGTGACCCCACCGGGCCATGAAAATCGCATTTTCTTAGCAGCAGCGTTTGGGGGCCGGAAACGGGGGTGCAGGGGGTGAAGCCCCTGTTTGTCCTGAGCCCGCCGAAGGGCCGGGGGTCTGGGGGTGTTCCCCCAGAAATACAAACCTCTCTTTTTCTTGGGGGGTGGGGCAAACGCTCCGGAACCAACTACGCAGGGCTGAGGGCTCGCCAGTGTCTGAATGCGATGCCGCAGCAGCGACCACAACAGGGCCCACCCCCACAGCGGGGGCAGCAGGAAGAAGGCGTAGGGGTGGGTGTACAGTGCCAGCGCCACCGCGCCACCGTGGACCGCCCAGCGCTGCCGGCCGCCGCGGCGCAGCGCCTCGTACAGCGAAAGGGCGGCGGCGACCGCCAGCAGCGTGAGGAGCAGATACGACCGCGGGTAACGCGAGTAGTACACCTGGTAGCTGGTGAGGGTGCAGAACAATGCCGCCAGCACCCCCGCCCAATCGCCGAACAGGCGCCGGCCCAGGGCGTAGGTCAGCGGGATCACCGCGGTCCCGAGCAGGGCGGTGGGCAGCCGCAGCCAGAGGTCAGTGTGGCTGACCTGGAGCCACCAGTGCAGCAGCACGAAGTAGAGAGGGGACTGGTAGTCGGCCGCCGCGCCCCGCACCACCTCGGCGACGGTGGGGTTGAGCGCCACCACCCCGCTGTGGGCGGTGTCGAACCAGAGGCTATCGGCGTCGAGCCCGGCAAGCCGGAGCGCCAGCCCCACGAGGGTGATGGCGGCGACGGCGCGGTTGGGGGTGAGCCATGTGACGGTGCGTCTTGAATTTGGCACGCTGGGATAGCTTGTCAGCGGATGAGCGCTTTACGGTGCGCTTGTTGGTGGTTGGGGAACCGGCGAGACGGAAGGCGGGGGGCCGGGGGGACCCGGCGTCGCGGACCGGGGTAATGGGGCGTTGCCTGAGCCTGTCCTGAGCAACGCCGAAGGGGGCCTCGAGGGCACCGAGGAGGGGTATGCCGCCGTTTCAAGGGACTGCCGCCCGTCCATACGCGACCGGCAGTGCCTTCGACAAGCTCAGGCAACGCCTCGACCCGGCAAGCAATGCGAGACATCCACAACAACTTGGTGCAACCCCCGCCCGCTACCGCGTGGTGATCGTCAGCCCGGCGTCGACGGTGAGCGCCTGGCCGGTCACCCAGCGCGATTCGTCGCTGGCGAAGAACACCGCGGCCCAGCCGATGTCCCAGCCGGTCCCCTCGTCTTGGAGCAGCCCCTGCATCGTGCGGGTGGTGCGCTCCTCAGGGGTCAGGCGCCAGGCCACCATGGGGGTGTAGACCTGTCCGGGCACGATGCAGTTCACCCGGATGCGGTGAGGAGCCAGTTGTCCGGCCAGGTTTATGGTGAGGCCGATGACGCCCGCCTTGCTGGTGGCATAGGCGGTGGCGTTGGCGGCGGGACCCGGCAGCGACCGCAGCGCCGCCACCGATGAGATATTGATGATCGAGCCGCCACCCGCCGCTTTCATGGCAGGCGCCGCGGCCTGGGCGCAGAACACCATGCCGCGCACGTTCACCGCCATCACCTGGTCCCACGCCTCCCCGGTCACGTCCTCCAGTGCCTGGAACGGCGCGCCGAAACCCACGTTGTTATGCAGGATATCGAGGCGCCCGAACCGCCCCACCGCGGCGGCGACCATCGCCCGGCAGTCTTCCGAGCGGGTCACATCGGCGGCGAAGGCGGCAGCCTGCCCGCCCTCTTTGACGATGGCGTCCACCGTCTCCTGGGCCCGCTCCACCACCAGGTCGGCGCAGAGGACGGCGGCGCCTTCACGGGCGAACAGCAGCGCCGCCGCCTTGCCGTTCCCGATCCCCTCGCCGCGCGACCCCGCCCCGGTGACGATTGCGACCTTCCCCGCCAGCCGTCCGGCCATGCTGTTCCTCCTGGCCCGTTCTGCCGGAGATTGTACCATCTGGGGCGAATCTGGAGTCCTGCCGGGCCCTCTGGATTGCGGGTCAGACCTTGAGGTATTCCATCAGCGCCTTGCGGATCACCTCGCTCGGGCCGGTGTGATCGCGGGCGGCTCGCTCATCGAGCGCCTGGGAGAGATCGGGCGGAAGCCGTACCTGGGTGACTTTCGCAGCGGCCGCGCCAATCGGTGGCCGGCCGCGCGGGCGCAGCCTGGCGGGGTCAAACCCGCGCTCGGCTTCGTCGGCCAGGCGTTCGATCACGTCGTCGGTGACCTCGACGCCTCCTGAGGTTCCATAGCGCTTAGCCATCATCTTCTCCCGTGGGAAGGTACCGCTCGTATCGGGGTTGCATCTTCATGGCATGGATGACCATCTTGTTGCAGTCTTCGATGGCAGGCCTCCTCAAGGCCGGACAAGAGCCGCCGCCCCCTTCACCCGCTCCATCGCCCCAAGCACGTCGGCGGCGTCGCACACCACCCCGAATTGGCGGCGGATGGTCTTGAGGGTGGCCTGGTGCGCCTCGGGGTCGCCCGAGGCGGTGCAGTCGTTGAGGAACACGACGTAGTAGTCGAGCATGAAGGCGTCGCGCGCAGTGGACTCGACGCACACGCTGGTGTCGGTGCCGGCCATCACCACGGTCCTGATGCGGCGGGACCGCAGGATGAGGTCAAGGTCGCTGTTGATGAAGGCGCTGTAACGGTGCTTGGTCACCACCAGGTCGCTTTCGGCGGGCTCCATCCCGGCGTACCAATCGGCGCCCCAGGCGCCCTCCACGCAGTTGTGGGGGTGCTGGCGCAGGCGGCGCTGCTCCACCCGCGCCTCGGAGTCGGTCCATTCGCCGTGGGTGGTGCGAATGAACGCCACCAGCATCCCGGCCCGCTTGGCCCCGTCGATGAGGTGGCGTAGCCGGGGCACCATGCCCTGGGCGTTGGAAACATCGGCGCCGTTGAGCGCGGTGACGCCCTGCTCGTGGCAGAAATCGTTCTGCATGTCGACCACCAGCAGCGCGGCGTGCTTGGGATCGACCTTCTCCTCCAGGGTGGTCAACATTGGGGGCGGTCCTCCTTGCGATTGAGTGCCCGGCGCGAACCGGTCAGGTAGGGGCTCGTATCTTATTGCGGAGTCTAGTCAGGCGGAGAATGCGAGTCAAATAGAGGCGATCCGGCCACTCACCCCACCACTCCCTCAGCCCGCAGCGCCGCCAGCCGGGCAGCATCGTAGCCCAACAGTTCCGACAGCACCTCGCCGCTGTGCTGGCCCAACTCGGGCGAGGTCCGGCCCTCCGGCTCGGCGACGCCCCGCATCTTGATGGGCGAGCCGACCATCCGGTAGCGTCCGGCCACGGGGTGGTCCACCTCGACCAGCATGTGCCGCGCCCGGTAATGCTCAGACTGCACCGCCTCGGCCACGGTGGCGACGCGGGCGGCCGGCACCTGGTGCGGCCGCAGCGCCGCGAGCACTTCGTCGCAGCTGCGGGCCGCCACCCACTCGGTGAGGTGGGGCTGCAGCACCTGGCCGAAACGCCACCACACGCCGGAGGGGTCGGGGGCCGGCGCCTGCGCCACCAGGTCCTCCCGGCCGATGGCCTGGCACAGCCGGGTCCACAGCGTTGGGATCGAAGCGGCGATGACCACGTAACCGTCCTTCGCCTGAAAGCGGGCGTAGGGTCCGGCGTGGCCCAGGTTGCCCCGCACCATGGGTTCGCCACTGAGGAGGTGCGCCAGCACCGCCCGCTCGTTCAGCGCCAGCAGCGCGTCCGCCATCGACACGTCCACGACGGTCCCCACGCCGGTCTGCTGCCGCAGCAGCACGGCGTTCAGCGTCCCGATAACGCCGTACAGCGCGGCGACGAGGTCGCCCATGACGGCGCCGCTGACGCCGGGCGGGCCATTGGCGTCGCCGGTGATGTCCATCAGCCCGCTCTCGGCCTGGGCCACCAGGTCGAGCGCGGCGCGGTCCCGCTCGGGGCTGCCCTCGCGGCCAAAACCGCTGATGGCGCAGTAGATCAGCCGGGGATTCACCTCCCTGAGGCGGTCGTAGCCCAAACCCAACCGCTCCATGGTCCCCGGCACGAAGTTTTCCCACACCACGTCGGCCTTCGCCGCCAACTCCAGAAAGACCGCTTTTCCCGTGGGGTTGGCGACATCGAGGGCCAGGCCCCGCTTGCCGCGCCCCATGCGCAGGATCCCCGCGGCGGTCTTCCGCCCGTCTGCTGCGATGTGGAACGGCGGCAGCCCGCGGCTGGGGTCGCCGACGCGGGGACGTTCGATCTTGATGACGTTGGCGCCGGCGTCGGCCAGCAACATCGTGGCGTAGGGCCCGGCCGCCATCTGGGTGAGGTCCAACACCAGCAGGTCTTCGAGAGGGAGGGGCATGGTCGCGACTCGTTTCCAGGTGTTTGTAGCTTCTGGGGATGAACGTCCCAGGAGAAAGCCCGATTGTGGTTGTTTGGCCCAAGGGCTCGGAGTTTGTGGGAGCAGGTGTGCAGAGGGCGGCAGCCCTTTGCCGGGGGCACAGAGGGTGTCCCCCTGAATCCGTTTCTTCTATTTCCTTCGCCTGTTCTCCAGATCCGTCTGCCGCCGTTATCGCGGATGAGGCTGTTATACTGCCTTCGCATCACCCAAGGCAACGGAGGACAGCATGGCGGAGCAGCAGGGCAAGGTCCGGGACACTGGACTATGGTTCGAGGACTTCAAGGTGGGGGACGTGTGGCAGCACCCCCAGGGCCGCACCGTGACCACCACCGACAACATCTGGTTCACCAACCTCACGATGAACACCAACCCAGTCCACTACGACCACTTCTACGCAGCGCAGACCGAGTTCAAGCAGCCGCTGGTCAACTCCGCCTTCACCCTGGCGCTGGTCACCGGGCTCACCGTGGGCGACCTGAGCCAGCACGCCTTCGCGAACCTGGGCTGGGACGAGGTGCGGCTGCCGGCGCCGGTGTTCGAGGGCGACACCCTGTACGCCCAGAGCGAGATCCTGGCCACCCGCCTATCCCAGTCACGCCCCAACGTCGGCATCGTGCAGGTGAAGAGCGCCGGCTACAACCAGCAAGGGGTGACGGTGATCGAGTACAAGCGAACCATCATGGTGTTCAAGCGGGGCATGGGCCCGGTGATCCCCCAGCCGGTGCCCAAGAAGGGATAAACATTCAGTTCTGTAGTGTGGGGACACCCCACACCCCGGCAGGGAGGCGGAGCCTCCCTGCACCTCCGGTCGAGGGAGAACCGCTCTCCCAGATAGAGATGACGGGCGCTATCTTATTTCCTTTGAATCTGCGGTAATCTGTGGATTATTCTCCGGCGCCCTACGGCATGCTCTTGACCGAGATCGCCACCATTGGCCCCTCGGCCAGGTGGGCGTCCGCCCCCGCCGCCAGCGCCGCCTCGATGCAGCGCACCAGTTCGCGCGCCGAGTCGGCGGTCATCTCAACTGCGACGCGGGCACTGGGGCCGAGATCGTGGTTGACGAAGTCGATGGTCAGGGCGTGGTCCAGCGGCGCGTGGAAGGGGTGGTCGTAGTAGACGTTGGCCTGGCGCAGTTCGAACCACCCCTGGGCTCCCTTGCCGCTGCCGAAAATGTTCGCCTGCTCGATGATGTTGCTGCACATGAGAGTTTCCTTTCGGGCTCCTCCAAGGGGCGCTGACGCTGCCGTACTGCGTCACGTAGATCGTAGGTTATCAAACAACTGACCTCACCCCCTTGATCCCCCTCTCCTCGAAGGAGAGGGGGTAAAAAGAGATGACGTGAGGGGCCACCCCTCACGCACCCCGCCAGCGGGAGACCCGCTGGACACCCCTTTTCGAGCCGTTTCGATACTGTGCACTATTCTTGATGCAACGCGCTAGGCGCTCAGATATTTCCCGAACCACTCGAAGACGTGCTGCCAGCCGTCCACCGCGGCGTACTGCCGGTAGTTGGGCCGGTCGACGGCGAAGAAGCCGTGTCCGGCGTTGTCGTAGCGGTGGAACTCATACACCTTGCCGTGCTGTTTCAGCGTCGCCTCGGTCTGATCGACGTCGGCGGGAGACGGGCTGGCGTCCTCGTTGCCGAACAGCCCGAGCACCGGGCAGTTGATGTCTTTGGTCAGGGTCACGGGAGCGACCGGCTGACGCGGCGTCAACTCTTCCGGCTTCGCCACCACGCGGCCGCCCCAGCAGTCGACCGCGGCGTCCAGGCTCGGGATGCGGCAGGCCGCCAGGTAGGTCTGGCGGCCGCCCGAACAAAACCCCATCACCCCCACCTTGCCGTTGGCGTAGGTTTGGGCCCTTAGGAAGGTCGCCGCCCCCTCGACGTCGCCGATCAACTGGTCGTCGGGGGTGAGGCCCATGGCCCGCACCTTGGCCGAGGCGTCGTCGGGGCTGGCGCCGGGCGCCTCGCGGTAGTGGAGGTTGGGCAGGATCGCAGCGTAGCCGTGGTGGGCCAGTTTGCGCGCCACCTCGCGGTTCCACTCGTCCCACCCCGGCATGTGGTGCAGCACCACGACGCCGGGGTACGGGCCCGCCCCCAAGGGCCTGGCGTAGTAGGCGATCACCTGGTCGCCCTTGTGGCCCCGGTAGAACACGGTCTCGGCAATCTGGCCTTCGTACATTGGTGGGCTCCTTTGTGAGCGGCGCTGTGCGCCTATTATGCCAGCGCCGGGCGTCAGGTCAAGCGGCGGCGCGTCCGAACCGGGTCATCCACAGATTGCCATGGATTTCGGCGATAGGGGCGATGCGATTACCCCCAAAGGAAAAAGAGGAAAGTTGTTGTTGGGGGCACCCCAACGCCCCCGGCAAAGGGCTGCCGCCCTCTGCACTCCTGCTCCAAGACTGCGGCCAGACGGAACCGGACGTCACTCGGTCGCGTTGCGATCGAGGTACTCTCTCAGAGTCAGTCCTGATGACGCGACCGAGGTTGCCGCTTCGACGCCCACGAAGCGGTAGTGCCAGGGCTCGTAAGCGAAGCCCGTGACCGGCTCCTTCCCCTCGGGGTAGCTCATCACGAAGCCGAAACGCGCCGCGTTGGCCCGGAGCCAGCGGCTTTCGGCGGTCGCGCCGAAGTCCTGCTCCAGGGTGTAGCGGACCTCGGGGCTGGTGAAGTCGATCGCGGTACCCAGTTGGTGCTCGCTGTGGCCGGGTTGGGCCGAGATGCGCGCCGCCTCAGCCTCGCCCATCCCTTCAGTGTAGAAACGAAAGAGCCCCGCCTGCTCGTTATAGGAGCGGTAGGCGGACACCACGGTCAGTTCTATACCCGCGGTTCTTGCCTCGGTGTTCATGGCGCGCAGCGCCTGCAACACGGGGAGACGCAGCAGGATTCCCGGCCGTGTGGTGGCGATGCCCTGGGTTTCAGCCAGGTCCGGCGGGATGTATTCGGTGAGGAGCGGGCGGAGTTTGCTCACGGGAGCCAGCAGGTTTGCGCCGTCCACCGGCGCGTCGGCGCGCCGCGGTTCCGGCCCCAGCGTCGTAGCGGGCAGCAGTCCCGCCTCGGCGGCGATGCTGCCGCCCAGCGCCACCGTCACCTCGCCCCTGGCCGCCCAGGGGACATCCACCTTCCATTGCTGGTAGACCACCCGCTGGGCGCGCAGTGTGAAGTTGGCGCCCATGTCCTGGACCCTGGAGGTGGGCAGTCCGTTCAGCGCGACCGGGTCGCCGGCCACGCCAAGGTAGGCTGACCTGATGGCGGGGTTGTCGTCCAGCAGCGCCAGGCGGTCCCGCTGGGCCTGCTCGGCGGTCTTCCCCGCATCGAAATCCCCCGGAAGCGGCCGCGGCACCGAACGGACGACTCGCAGCCAGTCATCCCGCCCCGCGTCGGTGAGCAGGTCGAACACGTTGACGAAGGCCACCTGGCGGGTTTCCGGACGCCACTGGAACACCACCCGCTGCATGGCCTGGGTGACGTAGCCGTTCCATATGAACCGGCGGGAGATGGGGTAGCCCACGGCATCGACCCCGCCCAGGCGGCGGAACTCCGACCAAATTGCGGCCTGGCCGTCATCGACCACGCTGAAGCCGCCCCCGCCGGCGGGCGATGTCTGGGTGAAGAAGTGGCCCTCAGGGATCGGGTAATCGGGGACCGCGGCCTCGGCCTGCGCGGCGGGGCGCAGCAACGGCGAGCAGACGATGACGGCCACGACCAGCAGGCGGAGGCCGGAGTGGACGGGGAACCGCAATGGCCTCAGCCCTTCAGCAGTTCTGAGATGGTCACAACTTGGAGGCCTTTGCCGCTGAGCCCGGCCAGGATGTCGGGCAGGGCGCCCGCGGTCTGGCCGGCGGCGCAATGGTGCACCACAATGGCGCCGGGCTTCACCCCCTCCAGCACCCGGCTGCGTACGCTGGCGACGGTGGCACCCTGCTGCCAGTCGCCCGAGTCGAGGGTCCAGAAGATAGAGCTGTAACCGGCGCCGCTCACGATGTCCATCACGCGGGGGTCGCGGGCGCCGAAGGGCATCCGCATCCACGGCTTGGTGGAGACGCCGGTGACTCCTTGGACCGCCTCGTCGGTGCGGGCCAGTTCAGAGAGGATGCCTTCGTTGCCCATCTGGGTGAAATTGGGGTGGAAATAGCTGTGGTTGGCGAACTCGTGGCCCTCAGCGGCCATCCGTTGCATCAACTCCGGGTAGCGGTGCGCGTACTGCCCGGTCATGAAGATGGTGACCTTCAACTGCGCCTCGTGCAGCACATCCAGGATGCGGGAGGAGGCCCCGGCGACGCTGCCGCAATCGAAGGTCAGCGCCACGCGGGGGTCGTCCGCCCGCCCCCGGATGATCTCCCGGCCACCGAATGCGGTCTGGAACCCTTGGATTGTCCCGGGCCGTGGCGGAGCGACGGTTGCGGTGGGGACGGGGGAGGGGGTGGAGGCCGGCGGCAGTTCTGTGGGGGTGGGACTCGGGACCGGCGTCGATGTTGCCAGGGCCGCGGCGGTCGCCGTGGGGATCGGGACGGGGGGAGCCGTAGCGGCCGATGAACACGCGGAGCCCAGCAGCAGGGTGAAAATAGCCGCGGCAGCCAGCGAGACCCGCCCAAACGGGGCGTGGTGGACGTGGCGTGCGGAGGCCATCCGGGAGGAACGCAAAAACCTTGGCGGCATTAGTTCTATTATAATAGGACGACCCGCCGGGCGCCTCACCACGAGCGCCCCAGGCGTATCTATTCAGTGTCAGGGGTTCGGGGGTATGAGCCACGCCCCCACCCCAGGAAAAAAGAGGAGGATTCTATGTGGGGGACACCCCCACGCCCCCGGCAGAGGGCTGCCGCCCTCGTGCACTCCCGCTTCCCGAGCCCAGTAGTGCCCTCAACTCTGAACTCTTACCCCCGGACCCCGAGGCGACAGTGGCCGACGCTTCACTATCCAATGTCGATGTCGATGTCGATGTCGATGCCGGCGATGATCTGGTCCCCATCTGTTTTGAGGGGGATCGCGCCGCATCGCGTCAATGCCCGCGCTGTGGCCGGTGGTTCTGCCCCCGCCACGGTCGGGGGCTGTGCGTCCGTTGCCGCGGTCCCCATGGGTTGGCGCCCTCTCCGCTGCTGTTCTATGGAGCGCTGCTGCTGGTGCTCCTGTCAGGAACGTTGGCGGTTTACCACATCACCGCTTGGCGGGACGATTGGGCGGTACGGCTGAGCTACAACGTGGCAAGGGCGCTGGAGCCGGCGGTTGCCACGCCCACCCCGGCAGCGGAGCCGCGGCCCCAACCCTCGGCGACCCCGCCGCCTTCCCTGACGCCGGACCCCGCCGGGGCGCCGGGTCCATCGGCCCCCGACCCAACTCCAACACCGGAGCCCTCGCGCGCCTACACCATCCAATCTGGTGACACATTGATCGAAATTGCGGTCAAGTTTGGCACGACCTCGGCGGTGTTGGCGGAGGCCAACGGCATGAGCACCTCTGCAGTACTGCGGGTCGGGCAGGAGTTGGCCATCCCGGGCCCGTAGCGAAGGGCCCGCAAGCTATAAAGAACATTGTGTGAAAATTCTCGCGATCTGGCCTCCGTTGCCATTGATCGTCAATTTTGGGCCATGCTATACTGCTCGGGGCCGCGGAGAGGTCGTGATGAAGAAGCAGATGGGTGTCTGGCGGCTCGTCGGACTGGGGTGGTACATCGCGGCCTGCCTCGTGATGGGCATATTGGCCGGGATTTGGCTCGATCAGGCGTTGCGTACGGCGCCACTGTTCATGTTGATCGGACTGGCACTGGGGCTGGTCACCGCTTTTACCGGAATGTATCGCATGCTGGCCGGCGTGGTTGAGGACCAGGAAAAATGAGGAGCATCTTTGGGCGGTAAGCAGGTCCTGGTTGTGGTGCTAGTCCTGCTGGTCGCGGGCTTTTTTGTGCGAGCCCCGCTCCCGGTACTGCTGGTGGCCGCTGAACCCATCGTAAAGCTGGCCGGGTTTACGATCACCAATACGCTGTTGGCCACGTGGCTCACCATGGCGGTGCTGCTACTCCTGTTCAAAAAGGCCACCACCAACATGCAAATGGTGCCGCGGGGAGTACAGAACTTCCTGGAACTTGCGGTCGAAGGCCTGCTCAAATTCGCAATGGGGACCGCGGGAGAACGCAATGGCCGGCGTTTCTTTCCGCTCATCGCTACCATCTTCTTCTTTGTCATCACCAACTCATGGCTTTCCCTGGTGCCGGGGTTCAGCACCATTGGTCTCGTTCATCACGGGGCACATGAGGCGATCCCCTTTATGAGCGTGGGGCCGGTTGCCGTGATATTGCCTAACGCCCAGCCCCTCCATGCCGGGGAGCACGCTCCCCAGGGGTTCATCGAGGGGGAATTGGTGCCGCTCCTGCGGGGCGCCAACACTGACCTGAACACGACGTTGGCTATCGCCCTGACTGCCATGGTGTTTGTGCAACTCTGGGGGTTCCAGTCCAACGGATTCGGTTACCTCAGCAAGTTCATCAGTCTCAAGCGGCTCATGAAGGGCGAGATCATGTTCGGCCTGATCGAGTTCTTCGTGGGAATCATGGAGTTGATCGGCGAGTTTGCTCGGATCATCAGCTTCACCTTCCGGCTTTTCGGCAACATGTTCGCCGGGGAAGTCCTGCTGGCGGTCATCGTGTTCCTGGTCCCCTGGATCCTGGTGCTGCCGTTCTACGGTCTTGAGTTGTTCGTGGGATTCGTTCAGGCGCTGGTGTTCGCAGGGCTCACGCTGGTGTTCGCCACCATGAGTTCGGCGGGTCACGGCGGCCACGACGAACCCGCCCACGCCCCGGCGGCCGGCGGCCACGCTCCGTCCGGCCGCCATTGATCGCGGCGTCGTTAGTCATTAGGTAGTACGCACAACACGGAGGAGGACTGTTCATGCCCACGGAACCGGAATCGATGAAGCTGCTGGCTTCCGCCCTCGCCATCGGCGTTGGCGCAATTGGCCCAGGGATTGGCATCGGCCTGCTGGCTGGCAAGGCGATGGAGGCCATTGGCCGTAACCCTGATGCGAGCGGCCAGATCCAGACCAACATGATCTTGGCTCTGGCGTTTTGCGAGGCCATCGGCATTTACGCCCTGGTGGTAGCCCTCATCTTGAAGTTCGTCTAGCACCGGCGCCATATGATTTGGGGGCCGGGGCCGCGTATCACCCTCTCCCTAACCCTCTCCCATCGAGGGAGAGGGTCCGAACGGGCTTCCCCGCCCCTGGTGGGAGAGGATTGAGGAGAGGGGGGCGGAGGACGTTTGACGCCACTAGGGAGTAATGCATGGAAGCCCTGGGTATAAACCTGCCGGGCTTAATCGCCCAACTCATAAATTTCGGCCTCCTGTTCTACCTGCTGCGCCGGTTCGCGTTCCCGCGGATCACGGCGATGCTGGACGAACGGGCGGAGCGTATTCGGGAAAGCCTGGAAGCCGCGGAGCGGGCCCGGCAGGATGCAGCTGCGTCGCAGGCGAATGTTCAGACCCAGTTGGACGAGGCGCGCCGCGTCGGTCAGGCCATCATTGAACAGACAACCCGCGCCGCCGAACAGTTGCGGATCCAGTTGATGGAGGAAGCCCAGAAAGAGCGCGAGGCCTTCTTGGCTCGGGCCCGGGCCGAGTTCTCGCTGGAACGCGACAAAGGGGTGGCAGAACTGCGCCGCCAGTTCGCGGATCTCACCATCGCGGCGGCGGAACGGGTGATCAACGAGTCGTTGGACGCGAGCAAGCACCAGCGGATCGTGGCCGAGGTGTTGGAGCAGAGCCGTTTGAATTAGGACGCCCCAGCGGGCGATCGGGCAGGGACCCTAACCATGGCAGTTGCAGCTTCCGCCAAGCGTTATGCGCAGGCGGTGTTTCAGATAGCAGAAGAGCACAACAGCTTCGACCAGTGGCAACGCGATCTCGATGCCCTGGCGGCCTTGGCTGGCGACCCCGGCTTCCGGCTGTTGATGGAGAGCCCCAGGATCCTATTGGGAGACAAAGTACGGGTGCTGCGGGAACAGATTCCTCAGGCAGGCGAACTTCTGGTGCAACTCGTCCAACTGATGGTCAGCAAACACCGGGTGGACGCCATCGGCGGCGTCGCCGCGGTGTTTCGCGAGATGTGGGACGAACGCCGGGGTGTGGTCCACATCCAGCTCACCACGGCGGTTCCCCTGCAAACGGGTGAGTCCGAGGTGATCCAGACCCAATTGGGGCACCGGTTGGCAAAACAGGTGCAGCTCACGACGCAGGTCGATCCAGGCATTATTGCAGGGGCGATCCTGCGGCTGGGCGGCAAGCTGGTGGACGGTAGCGCCCGCAGCCAATTGGAAGCGCTGCGCCGGCAGATCTCCACCGGTTAAGTGGGGCACAAACCCAGAGATACGGACGCGTGCGCCGGGCAGGGCGCCGCAGGGGGTAAAGAATGACGATTCGCGCTGACGAAATACCGTCGATCCTGAGAGAACAGATCGAGCGTTTCGGCTCCAGCATCACCGCGGTCGATACCGGGACCGTGGTGGAAGTTGGGGACGGGATCGCCCGCATCCATGGGTTGGCGGAAGCCCGTGCCAGCGAGCTGCTCCAGTTCCCGGGGAACATCATGGGGATCGCGCTCAACCTGGAAGAGGAGGCCGTTGGCGCCATCATCCTGGGCGACTACACCGGCATCAAAGAGGGCGATGAGGTGCGGCTCACCGGACGCATCGTCGAGGTGCCGGTTGGCCCGCAGTTGGTCGGACGGGTGGTGAACGCGCTGGGTGCTCCGCTGGACGGCAAGGGGCCGGTGGGCGCCACCAAGACTCGCCCCATCGAAGTGGTTGCGCCCAATGTGGTGACCCGCAAGTCGGTGGATGCGCCGGTCCAGACCGGAATCAAGGCGATTGACTGCATGATCCCCATCGGACGCGGTCAGCGGCAGTTGATCATCGGCGACCGTTCGACTGGGAAGAGCGCCATCGTGATCGATGCCATCATCAACCAGAAGGGCGGCGACCTCACCTGCATCTATGTCGCCATCGGCCAGAAGGCCGCCAAGGTGGCCCAAACCGTGGCCATCCTCGAGGCGAACGGGGCGATGGAACACACCATCGTGGTGACTGCCAACTCCTCGGATCCCTCCTCGATGCAGTACATCGCTCCCTACGCGGGCTGCGCCATGGCGGAAGAGTTCATGAGCATGGGTCAGGAGGTGCTCATCATCTATGATGACCTCTCGAAGCATGCCTGGGCCTACCGGGAAATTTCGCTGCTGCTGCGCCGGCCTCCCGGACGGGAAGCCTACCCTGGCGACGTGTTCTACCTGCACAGCCGGCTTTTGGAGCGGGCCGCCAAGCTCGCGCCGGAGTATGGCGGGGGTTCGATCACGGCGTTGCCCATCATCGAGACTCAGGCGAACGACGTCTCCGCCTACATCCCGACTAATGTTATCTCCATCACCGACGGCCAGATCTACCTGGAGACCGACCTGTTCAATGCCGGCACCCGGCCTGCGGTGAACGCGGGTATTTCCGTCTCCCGCGTGGGAGGCGCTGCGCAACGCCGACCGATCCGGCAGGTGGCTGGGCGGCTCCGCCTCGACATGGCCCAGTACCGCGAACTCGCGGCTTTCGCCCAGTTCGGCACCAGCGACCTCGACCCGGCGACCCGGCGTCAGTTGGAACGCGGCCAGCGGCTCGCCGAGGTGCTGAAGCAGCCCCAGTACGGGCCGCTCTCGGTCGAGAAGCAGGTTGCGGTGGTTTTCGCCGGCATCAACGGCTACATGGACACTGTTCCGGTCAACCGGGTGAATGTCTGGGAGGCGGGCTTCTACCGTTTCATGGACACCACACACCCCGAAGTGCTGCGGGATATCCGGAGCAGTTGCGACCAGCAGAAAAACATGCCCAACGAGTTGCAGGACGCCCTTCGCAACTCGATCGACGAATACCGCAGCGTGGCGATCGTCTAGCACGGGTAGTCACTTCTGCCTGAATGATCGGGGGTTGAGCAGTGGCCGATAGAGAGGTTATCCGTCCGGGGAGCGACATCCCATCGAGTCCGAACCCGCTCTCCCCCGCCATCCGTGCAGGCGGATTTCTCTTCGTTTCGGGCCAGGTGGGCCGGGCAATGCGGGATGGACAGGCGGTGGTGGGGAGGGACATGGCAGAACAGACGCGGTTCTGCCTGGACAATATCAATGGGATTCTTGAGGCGGCGGGGTCGTCGATGGAGAAAGTGGTGCGGTGCACCGTGTTCGTCACCGATATGAGCCAGTTCTCCGCGATGAACGATGCCTACCGGAACTATTTCCCCAACGACCCGCCCGCGCGATCGACGCTTCAGGTTGCGGGGCTGGCGCGGGCCGGCCTGGTGGTGGAGATAGAAGCGACCGCGCTCGCCTGACGACGGCGCAGGTGTACGGGTTCAGAGTTGAGGTTCGGTGGGGGTGCAGGGGGCGAAGCCATCCTGCCGGGGGACTGGGGGTGTTCCCCCAGCAAGAAACCCCTCTCTTTTCTGGGGGTGGGGGCAAATGATCGAGAAACAGCGGTTCAAGTCTGAACAGATACGGCCGGGTTAGTCACAAGTTCGATGAAAACGGTTATCGCCGGGAGCGGTGCGGAGTTGTTGTCCCGGCTCAAGCGCGAGTGGGAGGCGACCCCAGCATGGCAGTGGATGGGGATCGCCTTCGAGGAGGCCGAACCAGGCCGGGTGTTGCTGGCGATGCTCGTGCAGCCGGCGATGATAAACGCCGACGACAAGACGCTGCACGGCGGCATCATTGCGGCGTTGATCGATAGCGCGGTGGGTACCGCCCTGTGCACGGTGTACCACGTCGGCAAGGACGTGAAGGGACACACTACGACCGAACTGAACGTGAGCTACCTGGAAGGGGTGTTCACGCCCAGGGTGACGGTCGAGGGACGGGTAACGCGGAAGGGACGGACGCTGGTGGTGGGGGACGCCACGGTGTTTGATGGCAACGGGAAACGATGCGCGGTGGGCCGCGCCACATATATGGTGTTCCGCTAGGCCCGCCGGAACGAGCAACCGGCCAATAGCCTTCCCAAATGACGAGGGTCCAATATGCCCAACATTCGCCAGATCCGGCGCCGCATCCGCAGCGTCCAGAACACCGCAAAAATCACCAACGCAATGTCGATGATCGCGGCGTCCAAGATGCGGCGGGCGCAACAGCGGGGCATCCAAGGCCGCCCCTACGCCGAGCAGATCCGTGGCGTCATGAGCAACTTGATGGCGGTGGTCGCCCGTTCCGAAGCGCTGCATCCGTTGTTGCAGCAAAGGCCGGTGTTGCGGGTCGGGTACATTCATATCACGGCGGATCGCGGCCTCTGCGGCGCGCTCAATTCCAACATGAACCGGTCCGGTTTCCATTTCATCAATGGGCAGCCGGCGGAGGTCAGCGTCATCGCCGTTGGCCGCCGCGGGCGCGACTTTATGGCCCGGTCTGGCAAGGACCTGCGGGCGGTGTTCATCGAACTGGGCGATAGTCCGACGCTGCTCGATACGCTCCCGATCTCCCGGATCGTCATCGAGGACTACCTCAGCGGCCATTTCGACCAGGTCTACATCGGCTACACCGATTTTGTGAACACCGTGGTGCAGCGCCCGAGGATCGAACGGCTGATCCCGGTGGAGCCGGCCCCGTTGGAGTCACTCTACAGCGGGGAGTATCTCTATGAACCGAGTCCCGACGCGGTGCTCAATTCCCTGCTGCCCCGGTATGTTGAGATGCAGGTCTATCATGCCATCCTGGAGCACCTCGCCAGCGAGCAATCCGCCCGTATGGTGGCTATGCGCAGCGCCAGCGACAACGCCCGGGACATGATCAAAGACCTGACGCTGACCTACAACAAGGCGCGCCAGGAGATCATCACCAAGGAGATCCTCGACCTGGTTGGAGGCGCCGCGGCGCTGGAGGGGTAGAGGAGGTTGCGTGACGGGTGGATCCATTCGACAAGTTCGTATCAATAATTTTAAGAGTCTAGCCGCGTGTGCAGTCCGGCTTAGCCGATTTACGGTTCTGGTCCGAGCGAATGGTGAGGTTTAGCTTCGAGGAAGCCGCGGCGAGATGCAGGTCGTTTCGGAAGTTGGAAAAAGAAGTAACATACGTATTTAGGGAATTGACCGACGGGTAGCCCCGTTGGTCTCCTATAGGAGACACACATGGCTGAAGGACGAGTCGTTCAGATCATCGGAACCGTGGTGGACGTGGAGTTCCCTCCGGAGCAGCTTCCGGCACTGTACAACGCTGTCGAGATCCACTCAGGAAACCAGATGGTGGTGGCGGAAGTGCAGCAGCACGTCGGCAACAACTGGGTGCGTTGCCTCGCCATGGACATCACCGACGGCCTGAAGCGGGGCGACCGGGTGGTGGACACCGGCGCCGCCATCAGCGTCCCCGTCGGCCCCAACACTTTGGGACGGCTGTTCAACGTCCTTGGGCAGCCGTTGGACACCCTGGGTCCCGTCGAGAGTGCCGAACGCTGGCCGATCCATCGTGCTGCGCCGGCCTACGAGGACCAGGAGACCACAGCCCAGATGCTGGAGACCGGCATCAAAGTCATCGACCTCATCGCTCCTCTGGCTCGCGGCGGCAAGGTCGGGTTGTTCGGTGGCGCCGGCGTCGGCAAGACTGTGGTCAACACCGAACTCATCCGGAACCTGGCCGAGGAGCACGGCGGCTTCTCGGTGTTCGCCGGGGTGGGCGAACGCTCCCGCGAAGGCAACGACCTCTGGAACGAAATGCGGGAATCCGGCGTGCTGAACAAGACGGCGCTGGTGTTCGGCCAGATGAACGAGCCACCCGGAGTCCGCCTGCGCATCGCCCTGACCGGCCTCACCATGGCGGAGTATTTCCGCGACGTCGAGGGCCGAGACGTGCTGATTTTCATCGACAACATCTATCGTTACACCCTGGCCGGCATGGAGGTCTCGGCGCTGCTGGGCCGCATGCCCTCGGCCGTGGGCTACCAGCCGACGCTGGCCTCGGAAATGGGAATCCTGGAGGAGCGCATCACCTCCACCAAGAAGGGTTCAATCACCTCGTTCCAGGCGATCTACGTGCCCGCTGACGACTACACCGACCCCGGCGTGGCGACGACCTTCGGCCATTTAGACGCCGTTGTGGCGTTGGAGCGTGCGCTGGCTGAACAGGGCCTCTATCCCGCCATGGACCCGTTGACCTCGTTCAGCCGCATCATGGACCCCAACGTGGTGGGCGAAGAGCACTACCAGGTGGCCCGCGACGTGCAGCGGGTGTTGCAGCGCTACAAGGACCTTCAGGACATCATCGCCATCCTGGGCATCGACGAACTGTCCGACGAGGACAAGCTGAGCGTGGCCCGTGCCCGCAAGATCCAGCGGTTCCTGACCCAGCCGTTCTTTGTGGCCGAGGCCTTCACCGGGACGCCCGGCGTCTACGTTCCGGTCCGGGAGACCATCCGTGGCTTCAAGGAGATCCTTGAGGGTAAGCACGACGACCTCTCCGAGGGCGCCTTCTACATGGTGGGGACCATCGAACAGGCGCGCGAGCAGGCCGAACGCCTGGCCAAGTCGGCGTAGGCAGCCGCGGCGCTGGAGGATAACTCATGCCCTTTAGACTTGAAGTGGTGACGGCAGAGCGCTCGGTGTTCTCCGACATGGTCGATAGCATCACCGTCCCCGGGACCGAGGGCGAGTTGGGGGTGCTGCCACATCACGCGCCGCTGCTGACCGGCCTCACCTACGGTGAGGTCCGCATCCGGCGCGGCAGCCAGGAAACGGACCTGGCCGTCGGCGGCGGTTTTCTTGAGGTGCGTGCTGACAAGGTCGTGGTGTTGGCCGACATGGCCGAGCGCGCTGAAGACATCGACATTGCCCGCGCTGAAGAGGCCCGGAAGCGAGCGGCCGAGCGCCTGGAGTTGGGCGCCAACGTGGCCGACCTGATCCGCGCGGAGGCGGCGTTGCGCCGGGCCGAGACCCGGCTGCGGGTGGCCCGCCGCCGCCATGGATCCGGCGCGCCCCGTATGGACGGTCCCTCAGGCGGCTGACCGCCCTGCTCACCAGCCCTTATCGCGAACGGTGAGCCGGTTCCGCGGAGTGCAAAGCCCCGTAGCTGCCTTGGTGCCTCTTCGTACCAGGCAACCGGATCATTTAGGGGAAACCCGCCAGGGTCAGGATGGCTTCGCCGCACCGGCGGCAGAGCTTCTGACATTCGTTAACGAGGGGAAGGGAGCCCGGATGGTGCAGGTGTGATGGAAGAGCGTTATTCCATTCGGGGCGGGAACCCTCTCACCGGCACGGTGACGATCAGCGGCGCCAAGAATGCGGTGCTGCCCGCGGTGGCGGCCGCTATCCTGACCGCCGATGACTGTATCATCGAAAACGTCCCCCAGATCGAGGACATCAACGTCATGACCGGCGTGTTGCGGGCCATGGGCGCAACCGCAGAATGGCGGGGTCCCAACAGCCTCCTCATTAACTGCGCCAACCTGCATACGTTTGTGGCGCCCAGCGAGTTGGTGGTGCGCAACCGCGCCAGCTTCCTGGTGATGGGCGCCCTGCTGGGCCGCTTCCACGAGGCGGCCTGTTGCCCGCCGGGCGGCGATGTCATCGGCCAGCGTCCCCTCGATGTACACCTGGCCGGCTTCGCAGCCCTCGGCGCCCGCGTTGAGCGCCGCGACGACAAGTTCTGGGCGCAGGCCAAGACGTTGACCGGAGCACGGGTGTTTATGGATTACCCCAGCAATATGGGGACCGAGAACCTGCTGATGGCGGCGGCGCTGGCCGAGGGCCACACCACCATCAAGAACGCGGCGGCTGAGCCGGAGGTGGCGTGCCTCGCCACCATGCTGAACGAGATGGGCGCCCGGGTTTCCGGCGCCGGCAGCAACACCATCGAGATCGACGGCGTGCCCGAATTGCACGGGGCGCGTCATGCCATCATTCCCGACCGCATCGAAGCCGGCACCTTCGCCGTGGCAGCGGCCATCACCCAGGGCGAACTGACCCTGGAGTCCATGTCGTGCGATCACCTGGATGCCCTCATTTTCAAGCTGCGCGAGGCGGGGGTCGAGGTGCGGCCCGACGGGGACCGGCTGACGGTGCGGGGGCGGACCAATATGGATTCGGTGAATGTTCAGGCGTTGCCCTATCCCGGCTTTGCCACCGACCTGCAGGCGGCGGTGGGAACGCTGCTCACCCAAGCGCGGGGAGTGAGCGTGGTGTACGAGCGGGTGTACGAGAACCGGCTGCTCTACGTTGGTGAGCTCCGAAAGATGGGGGCGGAGATCGTGGTGGCGGGGACCACGGCGATCATCAGCGGTCCGGTCGGCCTCGTGGGCTCCGGGGTGCGGGCGCTGGATATCCGTTGCGGCGCCGCTCTGGTGCTGGCGGGCCTGGCCGCGCGCGGGACCACGGAAGTCTCCGATATCTGGCACCTGGACCGTGGCTACGAGCGGTTTGAATCGAAGCTCCAGGGCGTCGGGGCCGAGATCACCCGCGTCTCCGGCGCCGCTTGACATCACCAAACACCCGGCTTACATTTGCCACAGTCCCGGTCTCTTCAGCCGGTCGTTCACTGGACCCTCAGGTAGGAGGACTTTTCATGCCAACCATCGATTCTGATGCCCACGTCGTCGAAAGCGAGCGGACGTGGGATTTCATGGAACCTTCGGAGCAGAAGTACCGGCCGCTGCTGGTGGCGCCCAAAGGAGAGCACGGCCGGGAGTACTGGCTGATCGACGGCAAGGTGCGCGGGCTGGCGCGGCAGGTGATCACCGCCAGACAGTTCGCCGAGATCTCCAAGCAGGCCGGCCGGGAGATGACCACGGGGCAGGACGCCCGCGACATGGAGAACGTGGAAGCCCGGCTCAAGCATATGGATGAGTTGGGCGTCGACCAGCAGGTGCTCTACGGCACCATTTTCATCGAAGAGGTGGCCGATACTCCCGAGTGGGAGGTCCCGATCTATTGGGGCTTCAACCGCTGGATGGCCCACATCTGGAAGCAGGCGCCCACCCGGCTCCCCTGGATCGCCGCAGCGGCGTTCAGCAGTGTTCCCGATGCCCTCGACCAGATCCGCTACTCGAAGGAGAATGGCGCCGTGGGGGTCTTCTTCCGTGGCGTGGAGGGCAACCGTCTTATTCACGACCCATATTTCGACCCGATCTTCGATGAGATGGAGCGGCTCAACCTGGTGGTGGGCCTCCACATCGGCAATGCCAACCCCTGGATGGTGAACCTGCTGTCGCAACGCAACGGCGGCGGCACCTTCTGGAAGTTCCGGCTGGCCTCCGTGGGCGCGTTCCACGGGATCATCATGAACGGGCTACCCGACCGGTTCCCCAAACTGCGGTTCCATTTCGCCGAGGCCGCTTCCGGGTGGATCCCTTACACCCTCAAAGACCTGCGCCGGCGTCTGGCCGCCCGCGGCCGCAAGCTGCCCGATAACCCCTTGAAAGAATGGCGGCTGTACGTCTCGTGCGAAAGCGATGACGATATGGACTACATCATCTCGAAATGTGGTGATGAGAACATCGTCATCGGCACCGACTACGGGCATAACGATCAATCGACCGAGATCGAGGCGTTGCGGAACCTGGAGAAGAGCGGCACCGTGTCTCCCGCTTCGTACCGGAAGATCGTGTACGACAACGCCAAGACGCTGTTTGCCCTATAGTCCCGTTGCTGCGGGGCGTCACCCCTCCTGTTTGAAACCGAATCGTAAAGCACCCAGCCCCGGCTGGGTGCTTCGCTTACCAGGGAATGAAAGGGTCGGACCATGAGACTAGCAGGGAAAGTGGTCATCGTGACGGGTGCGGCGGGCTACCTCGGGCGGGCGTTCGCCGTCCGCATGGGCCGCGAAGGCGCTCGGGTGGTGGTGTGCGATATCAAGGACCCGGCGGGCGCCGCCGAAGAGGTCCGGACCACCGGCGCGGAGGTGTTGTCGCTGGTGGTCGATGTGACCAGTGAGGAGTCGACGAAGGAAATGGCCCGGCAGACTGCCGAGCGGTTCGGCCGGATCGATTGTCTTCTTAACAACGCCGGGCTGATCCACGGACCCGGCATGGGCCCTCACGCCATTCTCGATGTGGACCTGGCGGCGTGGGACCGCACGATGGCCATCAATGTGAAAGGTCCCTTCCTGTGTATCCGGGCGGTCTATCCGTATATGAAGCAACAGGGGGGCGGAAGAGTCATCAATATCGGGTCGGGCTCGTGGCTGCACACCTCCCGCGGTTGGCTCAGCACACCCCACTACGTGGCATCCAAAGCCGCAGTGACGGGGCTGACCCGCGGTCTGGCCAAGGAACTGGGGCGAGACGGCATCCGCATCAACACCCTGGCGCCCGGCAACACGCCGGCGGACCAGCGGGAACAATTGCTTCAGGGCCCCGATTTCGATCACTCGGAGCGGGCGCTGGGGCGCATGGGCCTGCCGGAGGACCTGACCGGTGCTGCGGTGTTCCTGTTCTCGGACGATGCCGACTTCGTGACGGCGCAGATGCTGCTGGTGAACGGCGGCATGGAGGTGCTGTGACGGCCGGATGCGCTGCCAGATACGGTAAGAGATCAGAGTTGAGGCACCATCGGGCTCAGGAGCGGGAGTGCACGAGGGCGGCAGCCCTCTGCCGGGGGCGTGGGGGTGCCCCACACAGAGAATTCTTCTCTTTTTTCCGGGGTGGGGGGCGTGGCTCATGCGGCCGGCCCTGAATCTGAACTCATACCAGATACGGGATACGCCATTGACAACCCCGCGCGCCGGAGCCTAGTATGACCTTGCGCCCCAGGTTGGCGCGCCCCCGAACGAACCCCCCCGGAGGTGTCTCGAAGCCGCGATGGCCACAGACATACCCAGTAGACCTGTAATCAGCCTGCACTCCATGGTGCGGGAGGCCGCGCGCCGCCGCTAGCCGCAAACGTTCTCGTCTGCGCGCCCTTTGGCCGCCCTCCCCCGAGTGGGGAGGGCGTTCTGTTTTTCTGAGGCGAGCCATGCCACCAGAAATCGATATCGCGACGGTCGACCTCGCCGGCCTCCAGGCCCTGGCGCCGCGCGACGCGGCCGACGGACTGCTGGAACTGGCGCCACCCGAGCTCGCCTCGCTGTTCACGCGCCTCGGAGATGAATCCCTCGCCGAAGTCCTGTCCTTCCTCGATCCCTTCGATACCGCGCGGCTGATGGGCAAACTCAGCAGGGGCCAGGCCGCGGACGTCCTTGAGGAAATGGAGCCGGACGACGCGGCCGACGTCATGGAGCAGTTGGAGCCCGCAGATCAGGAGGCCATCCTCCATGAGATGGACCCCGAAGCGGCGGAGGATGTGCGCGCCCTGTTGGTGTATCCCCCGGACTCGGCCGGCGGCGTGATGACCTCAGCCTATCTGCGGATGTATCCGGACATGACGGCGGACCAGGCGCTCCGCGCGCTGCGGGTTCTGGCGGAAGAAGCCGAGACCATCTACTACATCTACATCACCGAGCCGGAGACCGAGCGTCTCTTGGGTGTGCTGTCGTTGCGGAGCTTGGTGCTGGCCCGGCCAAACCAGCGGCTCGGCGACCTCGTCGCTCCCGAGACCATCAAGGTGCGGGTCGATGTCGACCAGGAGGACGCCGCCCGGCTGTTCAGCCGTCACAACCTGCTGGCGTTGCCGGTGGTGGATGCTGAAGGCCGGCTTGTGGGCATCATCACTGCCGACGACGCAGCCGAAATCCTCCAGGAGGAAGCGGACGAGGACATCGAGCGGTTGGGGGGGTCCCAGCCGCTGGAGGAGCCGTACCTGCGAGCCGGGCCGCTGCGGCTCTATCGCAGCCGCATATTGTGGCTGATGGCGCTGTTCGTCGCGTCGGCCTACACCGGGAACATCCTTAAGTTCTACGAAAAGACGCTCTCCGAAATGGTGAGCCTGTCTTTTTTCATCCCATTGCTGATCGGCACCGGCGGCAACACGGGCTCCCAGATCGTCACCACTCTGGTCCGGGCAATGGGTACCGGCGAAGTGAGCCCGAGCGATGCGCTGCGAGTGGTCCGAAAAGAGTTGATGACGGCGGTGCTGCTGGGCATCACCATGGCGGTCGCGACCTATGTTGGGACAGTGTTTCTCGGTACCGCGCCGGAGTTGGGGCGAGTGGTGGCGGTGACCGCCATGTGCATTGTCTTGTGGGCGGCGCTGGTGGCGGCGGTCCTACCCCTGGTGCTGCGGAAACTGAGGCTGGACCCCGCAGTGGTCTCTGCACCGTTGATCACAACGCTGGTGGACGGCACGGGCCTGATGATCTACTTCACCGCCGCGCAGTGGCTGCTGCACCTCGACTGAGCGTCTTCCCACACCGACCGTTGGGGTGCGGGGGCAGCCCGCTCACGCCTGAGCGGCGGCCTTCGGGTCGACCCAGGGATCCGGCCCGGGGTCCCGTCCGATGGCCACCAAGCCGAGCCGGGTGAGGTAATGCTGCCAGCCGTACGCCGTGTTGAGCCGTTCCGGCGCAGCCACGCCGGTTTGCCGGATCTTGACCCGCGTAGTTTCGCCCTCTTCCGTGAAGGTGATTTCCACCTGAGTTGAACCGGGTTTGATGGGGTGGCCCTGGGTTTCCCAACCCCATGTCATGGCGATGCGTTCCGGCGGTTCGACCGCGGTGAATTCCCCTCGGAGGATGTCCCGCCCGGTAACGTTGATGCGGTAGGCGCCGCCCGGCTTCGGGTCCAGTTCGGCGGTGATCCCCTGCCAGGTGGTCATCTTCACCGGGTCGGTGAAGTACGAGAACACCAGGTCGCGGGTGGCGCGGATGCGGATCTGCCGTTCGATGACATCGGGTTCAGTGGGCGGCATGGCAAAGACTCCAAGGCGATTGGTGGCCGGTTAGGCGGCCTCAGTATAGCGCGTTCTTCGCCGGGTGCGGCCGAGCCTTGTTCGGGGGACCGAACGAAACCGGGGGGCGTACCGAGTTGTTGTGTGTCTGGCGTTACCGGCCGGGCCCCCGCCACCGCGGTCCACGGACGCCGGCTCCCTTGAGATTCCCTTAACAAACCGGCTTCCGGTTTGGCCTGCTGCCAGCCGTGGCCGTATAATCGGGGGCGTGCCGCACAATCAGACGGCCCTATGTTGCAACCAAGGAGACCCACTGTGGCTGAAGGACCGATTGCCCCACTGAACCCCTCGGCCCGCATCCTGATGGGCCCCGGCCCAAGCATGGTGCCGCCCCGTGTCTACAAGGCGTTGACCACGCCCCTGCTCGGCTACGGCGACCCGGCCTTCCACCGCATCATGGATGACCTGCGCGGGTTGATGCGGTTCGTGTTCAATACGAAGAACGAACTCACCTTCCCGGTGTCCGGCACGGGGTCGGCAGGCATGCAGACGGCGGTCTGCAACTCGCTGGAGCCGGGCGACCACATCGTGGTGTGCATCAACGGTTTCTTTGGGTTGCGCATCGCCGACATGGCGGCCCGGTTGGGCGCCGACGTGACCCGCGTCGAGGCGGAATGGGGCGGGACCATCGATCCCGCCAAGGTGAAGGCCGCGCTGGACGCCAAACCCCGCACCAAGGCGGTGGCCATCGTCCACGCCGAAACGTCAACCGGTGTGCTGCACCCGATGGCGGACATCGCCCAGTTGGCCCGCCAGTACGGGGCGCTGCTCATCGTGGACACCGTCACCTCGCTGGGCGGGTGTCCGGTGGAGGTCGATGCCTGGGATGCCGACTTCGTGTACAGCGGCACCCAGAAGTGCATCAACGTCCCCCCGGGGCTCTCGCCCATCACGGTGAGCGCCCGGGGCCAGGAGGCGCTGGCCGCCCGCAAGAGCCCGGTGGTGGACTGGTATCTCGATCTCAGCCTCATCCGCGGCTATTGGGACGGCCGGGTCTACCACCACACACCGCCCACCTCAATGATCTACGCCCTCTATGAGGGGCTGTCGATCATCGTCGAGGAAGGCCTCGAAGCGCGTTATCAGCGCCACACCACCAACGCCCAGGCGCTCCACGCCGGGCTGGAGGCGATGGGGCTGCAACTGCTGGTCAAGCCGGAACTGCGGCTGCCCAGCCTCACCACCGTCCGCATCCCCGAGGGTGTCGATGACGCCAAGGTTCGGGGAGCGCTCCTGAACGTGCACAACCTCGAGATCGGCGGCAGTGTGGGCGCGCTGGCCGGCAAGTGCTGGCGGATCGGGCTGATGGGCTACGGCTCCACCCCCCAGAACGTGTTCGGCCTGCTGTCTTCGCTCAACATCGTATTGAACCAGCAGGGGTTCCGGGCCGACGGACCCGCAGCGCTGGGGGCAGCAGCGCGCGTCTTGGGTGGGTAACTGGTAACTGCTTCGACCTGAGGGGTCGGAGAACTCAGAGCAGGTGTGCCGAGGGCAGGTCTTTGCCTGGGAACTTGTGGTTGCCCCTCAAGAACAAAATCCCTCTTTTTATCCGGGGGGGTGGGGCAACGGAACGGTTGCGATCCTCCCCAGCGACGGCTCGTCACCCGAAGGTTGTTGGGGGTGACCCCAACAACAAACTCTCTCTTTTGTCTGGGGTCGATGGGGTAGCTGTAAGGATGTTATCGCCTCCCGGCGCCAACCCGTCACCCGAAGATTGAGTGGGTAGGGGGAGTTCAGTGGCTTGACGCCCTCATCGGCCGTTCCTAGACTGAGATGATGGAACGGGGCGGTGCGGGCGCCGCCCGCATCTTCAAGGAGGGCCCATGCCGCGTCTGATGTTGAGTGTCGTGGGGGGGGTCGGGCTCATCGTGCTGTTTCGGATGCTGGACCGCCGTGGGATCGTGCGCCCTCAGGGGTCGGTCCTCGGCGTTCCCTACGATTTCCGCCTCCCGACGGTCGCGCGGCTGAAGCAGACCTACTGGAACCCAGCGGACCATCGGGTGGTGGTCCCCAGGGTTTTTGGCGTCGGGTTCGACCTTAACTTCGGGGCACTGGTCCGCCGAGTCACCGGCGGCTGACCCACACTGGCGAGTGGTGTAGCGGTAGCACAGGGGACTTTGAATCCTCTAGCCCAGGTTCGAATCCTGGCTCGCCAGCCAATCTTTTCGTGCGTGAGATGAGCTTGTCACGCCCTTCTTGATGCGATCAAGATGGGCGTGACAGCCAACCTGGCAGTCTAACCACCGAACAGGGCTACTTCAGAAGATCGCTCAGGTATTTCACCATGTCGTCCTGGGGCTTGAGCATGTCCTCGCGGGCCACGATGAGGTACTTGCCGCCCTTCTCCACCACCGTTTCGGGGTCGAAGGGCGCCACATCGAGCCGGCGGCTGTTGCCGACGCCGGTGGGGCGCCAGGCGTCCTGGCCCTCTTTGGTCAGCAGCCAGTTGATGAACAGCTTGGCGGTGTTGGGATGTGGGGCGTTTTTCATCAGCCACAGGCCGCTGCTGGTGAGGGCGCTGCGGGACTCCGGCAGGTCCACCGCTTTCACGTTCTTGCCGAGCCCCTGGTCCCGGAAGTCCTGGATGAAGCGGTGGACCGAAGAACTGGTGACGGCAATCTGCCCCCGGAGCAACTGTTCCGCGAGAACCCGATCATCCCGGTGAAAGACCGGGGCTTGATCGATAATCAGTTTCTTGACGGTGTCCTCGCCCAGGTTCTGCTTTACGGCCAGCATGATGGTGAAGGTCCCGCCCGACCGGACATCGGTGATGCCGATCTTGCCCTTGCCCCACTTCGGGTCCAGCAGGTCCTTGATGCTCCTGATCTCGCCCTCTTTGACGAGATCGGTGTTCACCCACCACTTGCTGGCGAACCATCCGAACATGTAGACTATTTTGTCGCTGTCGACGAAACCGGTCTGGAAGCCCTCGGCCCACACTTTGTCGTCTAGCACATCCGGCCGGAAGATGACGGGGGCGATGGGCACGAATGCCCCCGTGGGCTTGAGGTTGGTGAGAAAACTCTGGATCGTGTACTGGATGACGTCGTAGGTGTAGATACCCGCCTTTTGTTCCTGCTGGATCTTGGGGATAACCAGGCTGCTGGATGCAGTCCCCTGGCTTTCGATGACGATGCCGGGGAAGGTCTTCTCAAAAACGTCGAAGGCCTGGCGCAACCCGTTGTTCGTCTGCTGCGTGATGAGGACCAGCCGCCCCTCCTGTTTGGCGGCGGCGACGAGGTCGTCCCACTCCGTCTGCCAAGCCGGGGCTGCGTCTGGCGAACCCGGCGAACTTGGAGAGGAGGCGGCCGGGGGCGCCGCGTCCGGTGCGCACGCGGCGGCGAGGACTCCCGCGCCGAGCGCCGTCGCGCCTGCCTGGGTGAGCAGAGATCGCCTGCTGATAGCCGTGGAGTCGAAACTGGGCATCGCTGTGGTCCTCCTTCGGTGGGTGGTCGCCGCTGCGGCAACGTGAACGGGGGGACTCGGCGTCCCGGAGAAAGAGGGGTTTGGGTTCCTGGCTTTCCGGCAGTTTACACCTTGCCGTATCAACTGGCCAATCCGATGGCTGGTACTCCATAGAATCGCCTGATGGCTGCCGCGGCGTGCCTCGGCCCCAATAGAGCGGTTGAGGAAAGGGTGGATGCAGAGGTGGACAACAGCCCACGGGTTCGCTACGCTGCGGGCAACCGTGGCGGACCGTCACCCCAATCTCGGTCGGACGCGGGTACGACGGGATGAACAGTACACAGGAGGCGCAGGATGCCGAGCTTTGACCTCACCGGCAGAATTGCCATCGTTACTGGAGGTGCTCAGGGTCTGGGACGGGTCATGGCCGTGGCCCTCGCCCAGGCCGGCGCCGACCTGGCGGTCGTGGCCCGGGACCCGGAGCCGGTGACCGTGGGGAAAAGCCGCCCTCACGCGCCGCTTGGCGCCGTCTCGCAGGAGATCACCGGACTCAACCGGCGGGTGCTGGGCATCACCGCCGACCTGCGCAACCGGGGCGAGGTGGCCCGCATGGTCGAGGAAGTGCGCGCCGCCTACGGGCGCATCGACATCTTGGTCAACGTCGCCGGTGGAGCCTGGGGCGAGACCTTCCGTTCGGGACCCCTGCTGGAGAATGGCGGAGATGATCTGATCGAGGTCTACCGGGCCAACGTGGTCACCATGTTCCTGTGCAGCACCGCGGTGGCGCCCCTGATGAAGCAGCAGGGGAAAGGGGTCATCGTGAACATCGCCTCCATTGCCGGGAGGGGCGCCAGTCCCGGCCAGGGGGCGTACGGCGCGGCCAAGGCAGGCGTCATCAACATGAGCCAGACCATGGCCATCGAATGGGCGCCCGAGATCCGGGTGAATGCCATTGCGGTCGGCAGTGTGGAGTCACCGCACCGCCCGCGATGGGACAGCGCAGCGCTCGGCGCCACCCCCACCGCGGCCTTGGGCCGTCCGTCTACCGAGGAGGAACAAGCCGGGACGGTGGTGTGGTTGGCATCTGATGCCGCCAGCTACATGACCGGCGCGGTCATCGACGTCAACGGTGGGCGCAGGACGTAGCGACGATGGGAGTTGACGAGGAGGAGAATGATGGCCGAAATTGCTGGCCGTGGATCACCCGCGCCGCTGGAGCCGGAGGATGAAGACCACGGCAAGTGACGCCAATTAAGCGAACCACCCTGCAGGAGGAGCAAGCCATGATTCAGTGCGTGGACCACGTCGAAGTGGTCACTCCCGACCTGGATGCAAGCATCCAGTTTTACACGAAGGTCCTGGGGTTCAAGCTCGCGCGACGGGTCGTGTTCCCGCCGTCGGAAACCTCCCAAGCGCCACGTGAGATTGCTTGCCTGACCCTTGGGGACGTTATGCTTGAGTTCCTGGAGGGGACCGGCGCGGCAGTTGATCGCATCGACCAGGTTGGCGTGAAGCTGGTCGCGCTTCGGGTCGATGACATGGAGAAGACCCTGCAGGAGCTCAAAATCCACGGTGTTGAGCCGTCTTGGGGCCCGAACCCCGGCGCGACCTTCGACGGCATCCGGGCCGAGATCAAGGATTCGCATGGCTTGTCCATTGAACTCAGAGAGTGGCGCAACAGCGACAGCGCAGACAACGAACGCTGGTAACCGACCAGGCCGGGGTTGTCAAGGATAAGCTAGGTTCCACGATGACTGGCAGCGCGGGCACTAGAGCTAACAGGGACGAATTGTTCCGGGGGAGAGTCCAGGGAGGCGCAGCCTCCTTGGCAGGGTTCAAGGGGTGTCCCCTTGATTAAGCCACCTCTCCCCCTTCATCCCCCCTCCTTCCGAAGGGACAATAACGAGCAATGGTGAGGGGACACCCCTCACACACCCTGCCAGCGGGGCAACCCCGCTAGACACCCCGTTCCATCGGAGTTCGGCACATTGTCCCCAAGACTGAGGAGATACTGGCAATGACCCTGTCATCCCGCGCCGCTGGCGCTCCGGTTTTTAACAGGAGGCACGATGGCTGGCTCGCTGCGCGGCGTGGCCGCGATCGTTGGGATCGGTGAACTGAAACCCGAGCGGCAGCGGCGCGGGCAGGACGCGATGAGCCTGCTGTCCGAGGCGTGCTACCTGGCCATCCAGGACGCCGGGCTGACCAAGCGGGACATCGACGGCATGGTGATGGAGCCGGAACTCGCGGTGGGCGGCGGCGGCTTCAACCCCAAGATGGCCGAGCACATGGGGATCTTCCCGCGCTGGGCCACCAGTTCCGACACCCAGGGTGCCGCCGGAGTGTGCATGGCGTTGCAGGCTGCCGCCTATATCCAGGCCGGGCTGGCCAGCATCGTGCTGTGCGGCATCGGCGCCGCCATCGATCCGGACGCGCCGCGCCGCCGGGGCGGGGGCGACGCCACCGAGACCGCCACCACCGAGTTCCAGAACCCTTTTGGCCCCACCGTGGGTGCCAACGGCTGGTACGCCCTCATCGCCCAGCGGCACGAGCACCTGTACGGCACCACGGTGGACAAGCGGGCCAAGGTGTCGGTCGATTTCCGCTACAACGCGAACCACAACCCCATGGCCATCTTCCATGACACGCCGCTCACGGTGGAAGAGGTGGTGAACTCCCGGGTTATCGCCGACCCACTGCACCTGCTGGAGTGCGTCATGCCATGCGCCGGGGCGTGCGCCTACGTGGTGGCCCGAGCCGACATCGCCCGCAGCTTGCGCCGCCAGCCTACTTACATCCTGGGCGGCGGCTTGGGCATCCCCCGCAACAACCTGACCCACGTGGGCGAGATCACGCTGGCTCCGGCGGGCCTGGCGGCACGGGACGCGTTCCGGATGTCGGGCTACGGCCCGCGCGACATCCAGGTCCGGGAGATTTACGACTCCTTCACCATCACCGTGATCTGTGAGATGGAGGACGCCGGGTTCTGCCAGAAGGGCGAGTGGGTCGAATGGTCGAAGGACCAGGACTTC
The DNA here is from genome assembly GCA_009692945.1 of Dehalococcoidia bacterium. Lineage (GTDB taxonomy): Bacteria > Chloroflexota > Dehalococcoidia > SHYD01 > SHYD01 > SHYD01. Next base: position 37,509 of record SHYD01000014.1, read on the forward strand.
ACCTTCAAGGGCAATTTCCCCACCAATACCCACGGCGGCAACCTCTCTGCCGGTCAGGCCTCCACCGCCGGCGGCTGCGCCCAGGTGACCGAGGCGGTGCGCCAGATCCGGCGGGACGGCGGCGACCACCAGGTGCCCGGCCCCACCGACATCGTGATGGTCACCGGGTCGGGCGGCACCTTCGCCCAGCAGTCCACCATGATCCTCGGCAGCGAAGCCGCGCTGTAATCCGCACAAGGAACGCCACCATGGCAGAACAGACCGAATACAAGAAGCCGCTCCCGACGCTCAGCAACCTGAGCCGCCCCTTCTGGGACGCCACCAAGCAGCACCGCCTGACCTTTCAGCGCTGTAAGCTGTGTGGCCCCCACGTGTTCTACCCTCGGGACATCTGCCCCGGCCCCGAGTGTTTCGGGGTCGGCAGCATGGAATGGGCCGAATCATCCGGCCGGGGTTGGATCTACTCGTATACCATCTCCCACCAGCCGGCTCACCCCGGCTTCGTGCCCGAGGTTCCCTACGTCTTCGCCATCGTCCAGTTGGAAGAGGGCGTGCGGATGAACACGAACATCGTGGGCATCGAGCACTCCGACCTCCGCATCGGGATGCCGGTGGAGGTGGGGTGGGACGATGTGACGCCGGAGATCACCCTCCCCAAGTTCGGGCGCCGCGGCGGGTAGGTGGCAGCCGCTAGGCACCTCGCCTTGGGGTACCCACGTAACTACTGAGAGTTGAGTGGTCAGAAACCTTGGGGCGCAGGGGTGCAGGGGGCGGCAGCCCCTTGCCGGGGGTCTTGGGGTGTCCCCAAGACCCAAGAACAACATCCCTCTTTCTAATCCCGGGGTGGGGCACAAGACGGTGGCGATCGCCTCCCCGGCGGCAATTCGTCACCCGACGAGAGGGGTGGTCACATGGCCACCGCACCACGGCCTGAGGCGGGCCTCGCAATGCTACACTTGAGCGGTATGCCCTACCGCGCCGTGTTCTTCGATTTCATGGGCACCCTCGCCCGCTTTGTCCCTGAGCAGGAGGAGCTGCTGGTCACCGCCGCCGCCGCCGGCGGCGTTACCCTCTCGCTGCGGGCTGCGCGCCAGGGGTTCGCGGCCGGGGGCGATTGGTGGGTCCGGCAGCTCGGGCGCATTCCGCTGGCGCTCCGCTCCCACAATGAGATGGAAGCGCTCTATCGCGGGTTCGACGTACGGGTGCTTCAGGCCGCTGGGGTGCACCTCTCGGAGGACCGTGCCTTTGGCATCTTTCAGGAACTGCTGCGCATCGGGAGCGGCAGCCGCCTGAGCCCTTACGACGATGTAGCCCCGGCCCTGGCTGCCCTGCGGCATAAGGGCGTGGTGACCGGAGTGCTCTCCAACATGGGGCGGGACCTGCCGGACATGCTGGAAACCCTGGGCATCGCCCCACTCTTCGAGGTGGTGGTCAGTTCGGCTGAAGCAGGGGCCGCCAAGCCCGATCCCGGCATCTTCGCCTACGCGCTGCGCAAGGCGGCGGTCACGCCCGATGCGGCCATCCATGTGGGCGATCAGTTCGATAACGACGTGCTGGGCGCCCGCAGGGCCGGCGTAACTCCAGTACTGGTGGACCGCTACGACCTGGCGCCCGACACCGGCGAGTGTGCGAAAGTGCGCTCGTTGTTGGAGGTGCGCCTGCTGCTCGGCTAGGGCCCCCACTCGTTGAACATGCCGGTGGGCGCCGCCACCTCCGGTTCCTCCGGGAATAGTTCCTGAACCACCTGGGCGATGCGGCTGCGGTTGGGCACCAACAGGAAAGGATCCCGGTTCACCGTGCCGCGGCTGACGAAATCGAGGTCGAGGGTGCGGGCGGATACCCCGCCCTCGGGCACCCTTAGCGCCAGCCGGGCCAGGGACCAGGTCTCGCCGAGGGTCAGGTCAGTTTCCACGGCCCCCCGCAATTCGGACCAGAGCGTGGGCAGCAGCGGCAGCGTGTCCACCTGCGTCAGGCGCCGCTGCACCGCCTTCAACACCTCCTGCTGACGCTGCATCCGGCTGAAGTCTGACGACTGGGAGCGCGATCGGGCATACCACAGCGCCTGCTCACCGCGCAGGTGTTGTTTGCCCTTGGGCAAAGTCACCTGCACCGTCCGGAAATCGGCGGTGGGATAGGAGTTGTCCACCAACGGCTCCGGGAGGTCCAGGTCAACCCCGCCGATGGCGTCGATGATCCGTTCGAAGGCGATGAAGTCCAGCACCACGTGGTGGTGCACCCTGATCCCCATGTTCAGTTTCACGGTGGCACGGACCAGGGCAACGCCGCCCCCGGGGTATTGGGCCAGATCGCCCAGCACATTGGCGGCGTTGATCCGGTCCAGCACAGTACGGTCCGGCGCCAGCGGAATCACTACCAGCAGGTCACGCGGGATGCTCAGCACGCTGGCGCGCCGCCCCACGGTGTCCAGCGAGGCCACCATGATCGTATCGGTGCGGGCGGGAGCGTCGTGCTCCTCGATGGGGCGCCGGTCGACGCCCAACACGAGAACGTTGACCCGGCCGGGCTCGGTTAGGCCGGTCAGCCCCTCGACGGGTGGGGCCGCCCCACTCGCCTCCGGGGCGCCGGCCACCGCTTCCAGCAGACCGGACGGTTTCGAATCGTCGGAGTGGGCCACCATGGCAAGCGCACCGCAACCCAGACCGCCGGCGATAAAGCAGACGAAGAACACCCGCCAGAACCATATACGGAAGCGAGCCAGCACAGGACCTCAGAAGGAGAGCGGTTGGCCTAAGGCTACCGCGATCTGACGGAATCCGCCATTCGGTCGCCGCTCCGTAACTACCCAGACTTCGGGAGTCGCAGTTCGGTCGCCGGATTAAAAATCAAACCTCTCCCCCGGCCCTGTCCTATGGAGTGGGAAGACCATTTGCCAATTTCCGCCGTCTCTTGTTCGGTTCCGGCCTTGACCGCCTGCAGCGTCTTCTCCGAAAAACACCAGTAGCGTTCCTCGTAGGCCGCGATCGATGTCCGCAGTTGCTTGAGCCCCTGGCTAACCGAATGCACTTCCGTCCTGATTTCACGGATTCTCTTCATCATTTCACCGCCCGACCCTCATTCCCACGGCATCGGCTGACCCTCGTTAACGGAGGAAACCGGCAGACTTGAGTCTGCCGGTTTCCTCCGTCGCTCACGGACAAACGCGCGCGACTACATCACCCGGGTCAGGATCTGCTCCCGGATCTCCTTGATGGTCTCGTGCATCCACACTTCCTGGGCGCCCTCGCGCTTGGCGCGGATGACCTTCAGCGATTCCTCTTCGCTGGTGTTGCTCTGGGCCAGTTCCTCGCGGATTTCGGCCACGAATTTGTAGCCGGCCGCCGGGCGTTCGGTCCAGTGCCCCAGTTCTTTCCAGTTCTTATCGAAGAACACGAACACCGGCACCGAGAGGTACTCGTGCCGCCACAGGTACCGGTTCATCAGGTCCATATGGCTGTCGCGCGGGAAGATGCGGAGTTCGACGTCCAACGCCTCGGCCAGGCGGGCGATGACCGGGATGCCGCGCACCACGTCCGGGCACCAGTCCTCGCCGATAGCGATGATCTTGATCGGCCCATTCTTGGCGTTGAACTTCTTGTACCACGCCACCTCTTCCGGGTTCACCCGGAACTCGTTGTAGAACTTCTCGAACTTGGGCTTGTTGGCCTGAATGCTGGCGAAGTACTCGCCCCAGGTCATGCCCTGGGCGAACCGCTCGGCGGTCATGATGGGTTGTTCGGCGACTGTGGTCACTGGTGAGATCCCCCTGGTTCCTATTTGACTTAGCTATGAGTTTAGCATGCATGGCATCGCCGATGCACGTCCGTCCGAAGGCGGTAGGAGTTCACGATTGAGGCACGGTCGGGCTCAGCAGCGGGATTGCACGAGGGCGGCAGCCGCTGCGGGGGCCGTGGGGGGGACCCCACACAGAGAATCCTCCTCTTTTTTCGGGTTGGGGGGCGTGTTCCTGCGGCCGGCCCTGATTGCGGCACTATCGGGCTCAGGAGCGGGAGTGCATGAGGGCGGCAGCCCTCTGCCGGGGGCGTGGGGGTGCCCCACACAGAGAACTCTCCTCTTTTTCCGGGTGGGGGGGCCTGGTTCATGCGGCTGGCCCCCGAGTCTGAACGCGACGGGGGCCGGTTTCAGTCCGCCCTACCTCTTTGTTCACCATCTGCGGCTATCTGCGTAATCTGCGGATCGTTCTACCCCGTCGGGAACTGCGCCAGCAGGCCGCCGTCACAGGGGAGGTCGACGCCGGTGATGAAGTCGGCGCTGGGTGACACCATGAACAGCACGGCGTTGGCCTGGTCGGCTGGGCGGCCCCAGCGCTTGACCAGGATGTTCTTGGGGGGGTTAGCGTCGCTGCGGGGCGCGGCGTCGGGCATGCCCACCGGGGTGCCGGTCTGAGTGGGGGTCACCGAGTTCACCCGGATCCCGTGGGGCGCCAACTGCACCGCGAGCGAGCGGGTGAAATTGAGCAGCCCCGCCTTGGCCACGCCGTAGGCGATGCGGATCGCCTCGCCCCGGTGGCCCGAGGTGGAGATCAGGTTCACCATGGCCCCACCCTTGCCCTGGGCTACCATCTGCCGGGCCACCGCCTGGCTGAGCAGGAAGGTGCCGGTCAGGATGACGCCCAACACCTTATTCCAGTCCTCCAGCGTCGCCTCGAGGAAGGGCTTGCGGTCGGTAATGGCGGCGTCGTTGATCAGGATGTCGATGGCGCCAAAGGCGTCGACCGCGCTCTTGACGGCACGGGCCACGTCGGCGGGGCTGGTGATGTCGCAGGCCACCGCCAGCGCCTTCCCACCCTTTGCGGTGATCGAATCGGCGGCGGCCTTGGCGTAACCCTCGTTGAGGTCGAGGCAGACCACCGTTGCCCCCGCACCCGCCAGCGTCCGAGCGATCTCGGCGCCGATGTTGGGGCCGGTGCCGGAGACCAGCGCTATTTTTCCTTCGAGCATCTCATTCACTCCTTTTTGTGTTCAAAAAAACGTTCGAGCGGTGAGGAGTTCGGGGCACCCGCCCAGGCGTATCAGTTCAGGACCTGCCGGGCGATCTCGGCGGTCTTGTCGATGGCGGGCAGCATCTCCCAGTTGTGGAGCATCAGTTTTCGGCCGGGCGGCACCACCTTCTCCTTGGAGTAGGCTTCGACATCCTTGCGGCGGCTGTTGGTGACGCCCGCCTCACTGATGAGTTCTTGGCCTCTCTTCGTGAGCACCCAATTGGCAAAGACCTTGGCCGCGTTGGGATTGGGCGCCCGATTGAAGAAGTACAACACCGTGCTGTCATAGAAGATGTTGTCCATGTGGTCGAAGTGGAGCGGCTTGAGGTTCTTGCCGATGCCCTTATCGAGGAACTCGTTCAGGATTTGGCGGAAGACGCCGCCGATGGCAATGGGGAAGGTGCCGCGGATCATCGAATCCATCATCACCCGTTGGTCCCGGCCCAGCACCGCCTCCTGGTCTTTCCACACCCGCTTGATGATGTCGTCGCCCACGCCCAGACGCATCACGGTGGCCGGGAGCCAGCCGCCGCCGAAGGTGCGGGGATCGCCGGCGAGGATCTTGCCCTTCCACTTGGGGTTGGTAAGGTCCTCCACTTTGGTGATCTCGCCGTCCTTCACGATGTCTGTGTTGATCCACAGCCACTCCGTCAATTCCTGAGACGCGCCGTAGGCGTAGCGCTTCTCCTTGTCCAGCCAACCGGCGTCGAAGCCGTCCACCCAGTTGGCGTCATCCACCACGTCGCTCCGGAACAGCAACGGGCGCACCGGCGCCAGCACCCCTTCCGGCAACAGCCTCGCCAGATGGATCGTGACGCTGCTGGTGTTCACATCATACGCGTAGAGGCCGGCCTGCCGTTCGGCTGCGAGGCGTGGCGCAAACTGGCTGGCGATCATGCTGGTATGGTCTACCGAGATCCCAGGGAACTCGGCTTGGAACGCGTCCACCAGTTTTCGGTAGCCGGGTCCAACGTCGGTCACCAGGGCGAGGCGCCCTTCCTTCCTGGCCAATTCGACGGTCTGGTCCCACTGCCGCTGCCACGCCGGGGCGGCCCCCGGCACCACTGCGGCGGGGCCGGGGGCCGGTGCGGCCGCGGGGGCGCAGGCGGCCGCCGCCGTCACCGCGGCGGTGGTGCCCATCACTCGCACCCAGGACCGGCGGGTCAATGCTCCTGGGGTTCTGTTTGAAGGTTCGGGCATCGGTCGGTACCTCCGGGGATCACTATGCGAACGGCGACCGTCGGGTATATCCGTAAGCCGCCCGAAAAGCGAGGCGATCATATGCTCGGCTTGTGGGGATGTCAAGAAAGGGTTCGACAGGTGTTGGCGAACAATGAAAGTGTCCGCCCTTAAGCAATCAGTGAAAATGTCCTCCTATGAACAAGGACATGATCACGATGACGGCGAAAGAACAGCGACGGATGCACGTGGTGACGCAGGTACTCAGCGGCGCGCTGAAGCTGCAGGAG
>SHYD01000015.1 GCA_009692945.1 Dehalococcoidia bacterium
TGGTGCTCGCACGGTCATGACCCTGGTTCTTGCCGGACGAAGGTTCGTGGACGGGATCCTTCAAACAGAGGAGGTAAACACCGAAGCCGCGGCCTGATCAGACGACGATCCTGGAAGGGTATTTACACAAGATTTGACGAGAGCTCGTCTCCTTGCCATACCATCTGCGTAATCTGCGGATAAATTTTGTGGTGATCCCTTGTAACGATGGGCAGAACCGCGGTGTTGTAAATAGTAACAGCGCTCACCAGCGCCCATCATCACCATCACCCACGGTCAAGCGCCAGACAGGGAACAAGGAATCATCCATGGCAGGGTTACGCCGGGTGCATGTTTGGGGACACCTCGCCGCACCGCTTCACGCGCTGCACGGCCTCCACGGGTTGCAGGTCCCGCTGGCCCTCGCCGTCGTGCTGGCGGGCGGGATCGCCATCGCGGGGGCCATCGCCCTGGCGGCCCCCTTCACCGGGTCGTTCGGCAGCGCGTCATCGCTCTCGGTCGCCCAGATCACCGGGATGGTCCGGCTCTACATCAACGAATGGCGCCCCGAGGCCGACCCGCTGCTCACGCTGGAAGGCGGCGTGCAGGTGAAGTCGAGCAACCTCAGGGGCATCGAAATCGGCGGCGACCGCTACTACTACCGCCTGCGCAACACCATGAGCTTCGACCCCCTCTCCCGCGGCGAGGCCGGCGACTACCAGAGCATCGCCGTGCTCGACCAGGGCACCCAGTGGGAGTCCGAGGTCTACCGCCTCAGGTAGGAGCCATCCGCAGATTGCGCAGTTCCGTAGGGGCGGGTTTTAAACCCGCCCTGTGTGAAAGGGGCGGCTGGCATGGCCGCCCTTCGTGTGCCCCCGTCTCCTGTAGGGGCGGGTTTGAAACCCGCCCTCCTTCCGGCGCCGTCCGCCATCCACGGTCGTATCAGGGATGAGGAAACGGCTCTCCGGGCTCGAAGGGTATCTTCGCCACGCCGCGTTCGTCCGATACTGTTCGAGCGCAGCGAGAACTCCGTCCGCCAGACGAGCCCGCCCGTGACGGGGAACCGTCTGACGCAGCTCCCCAACCTCGAACCCTGAGCCACTCCCCCCACCCAGCAATAAAGGAGGCGGATTCTTTGTGGGGCACACCCCCACGCCCCCGGCAGAGGGCCGCCGCCCTCATGCACACCCGCTCCCCGGCCCGACAGCCCCTTCTACTGTGAACTCCCCCCTCCCAATCTGCCTTAATCTGTGTAATCTGTGGATAACCTTCGGATCAGGAGGCCCCCATGAACCGCCTCACCAACAAGATCGCCATCATCACCGGCGCCGCCTCGGGCATCGGCGCCGCCACCGCCCGCCTGTTTGCTGACGAGGGCGCAGCGCTCGTGCTGGCCGACGTCCAGGACGGCCCCGGCGAAGCGGTCGCCCAGGCCATCCGGGATGCCGGCGGCGCCGCCGAGTACCGCCACACCGACGCCACCCGCGCCGCCGAGGTCGAGGCGCTGGTGGCGGCGGCGGTCGCCCAGCACGGGCGGCTCGACGTGCTGGTGAACAACGCCGGCAACGTCGGCGAGCTGGCTCCCACCGCAGAGTGCACCGAGGAGAACTGGGACTTCCTCACCAACCTCAACCTCAAGAGCGCCTTCCTGGGCTGCAAGTACGCCCTGGGCCCGATGCTCAAGCAGGGCTCGGGCGCCATCGTCACCGTCTCGTCGGGAGCCGGGCTGGTGGGGTTCGCCGGGCGGCCGGGCTACACCGCCGCCAAGACCGGCATCGTGGGGCTCACCCGCACCGTGGCGCTGGAGTACGCGGCGCGGGGGGTCCGGGTGAACTGCGTCTGCCCCGGCTCCACCCTGACGCCCATGCTGCAACGGCTGGAAGAGCTGTTCCCGGGACGCCACGACTACCTGCGCCAGCGCGTCCCGATGCGCCGTCTCGCCGCCCCCATCGAGGTGGCGCAGGCCATCCTCTTCCTCGCCTCCGACGACGCCTCCTTCATCACCGGCGTCGCCCTCCCCGTCGATGGCGGCGCCACCGCCGAATAGGGGGGATCATCCGCAGATGACGCCGATTCCCGCCGATTGGGAAATCGGGCCGTAGGGGCGGGTTTGAAACCCGCCCTCTGACAGGGGGCGCGGCGGGGGTCCCGAACGGGGAGTGCACGAGGGGCAGAGCCCCTCTGCCGGGGTGTGGGGTGTCCCCACAGATTCAGTCCCGCAGCCGCAGCACCGCCATGAACGCTTCCTGCGGGATCTCCACCGAGCCGACCCGCTTCATCCTCTTCTTCCCTTCGGCCTGCTTCTCCAGCAGTTTGCGCTTGCGGGAAATGTCGCCGCCGTAGCACTTGGCCAGCACATTCTTGCGGACCGCCCGGATGGTCTCGCGCGCCACCACCTTGCCGCCGATGGCCGCCTGGATCGGCACGTCGAACATCTGACGCGGGATGAGCCCCTGCAGCCGCTCCACCAACCGCCGCCCTTCGCGGGCCGCCTCGTCGGCGTGGGTGATCATGGAGAGGGCGTCCACCGGCAGCCCGTTCAATAGGATGTCGAGCTTCACCAATGGGGCGGTGCGGCTCTCGCAAAAGGTGTAATCCAGCGAGGCGTAGCCCTGGGTGCGGGATTTCAACTCGTCGTAGAAATCCACCAGCATCTCCGACAGCGGCAGCCGGTAGCGCAACAGCACCCGGGCATCAGCCCCCTCAGCCACCGCGCCGTCGCCGGTGTGCTCCATGTATTCCATCGCCCGGTATTCGCCGCGGCGGTTCACCACCAAGTCCATCACGGCGCCGATGTAGCGGCTGGGTGAAATGACGGTGATCTCCATCCACGGCTCTTCCATCGCCTCGATGCTCTGCGAGGGTGGCATGTCGGCCGGGTTGTCCACCCGCACCGTCGTCCCGTTGGTCAGCGTCACCTGGTACTCCACTCCCGGGGCGGTAATCAGGAGGTTGAGGTCGTACTCCCGTTCCAGCCGTTCCTGCACCACCTCCATGTGGAGCAGCCCCAGGAAGCCGCAGCGGAACCCTGGTCCCAGCGCCACGGAATTCTCCGGCTGAAACATGAGCGACGCGTCATTCAGCTTCAGCTTATCCAGCGCATCCCGCAGCAAGGGGAAGTCATTGCTCTCGGCGGGGTACAGCCCGGCGAACACCATCGGCTTGATGGTCCGGTAGCCGGGCAATGCGGCCGCGGTCGTATCGGCGTCCTCGGTGACGGTGTCGCCGACCCGCACCTCTCGCACGTTCTTAAGCCCCGTCGCGATGTAACCAACCTCACCGGTCAGCAGTTCCTCCTGCGCCAGCCGCGCCGGCTTGAAGACGCCGAGTTCCAACGCTTCGACGTGGGTGCCGGTGGCGAGCAGCCGCAGCCGCTGGTTGGTGCGCACGGCGCCATCCACAACACGCACGTAGGCGATGACGCCCTTGTACGAGTCGTACTTGGAATCGAAGATAAGCGCACGCAAGGGGGCGCCGGTGCTGCCGCGCGGGGGAGGGATCCGCTTGACCACCGCCTCCAACACCTCTCTGGTGCCGATGCCGGCCTTGCCGGAGGCGTAAACGACATCCTCCATCGGCAGGCCCAACACCTGCTGGATCTGGCGTGCGGTGCCTTCGGGGTCGGCGCTGGGGAGGTCCACCTTATTGACCACCGGGATCAGTTGCAGGTCTTCCTCAAGCGCCAGGTAGACGTTGGCCAGCGTCTGAGCCTGGATGCCCTGGGTCGAATCGACCACCAGCAGCGCGCCTTCGCAGGCCGCCAGGCTGCGCGAGACCTCGTAGGTGAAATCGACGTGCCCGGGGGTGTCGATCAGGTTGAGGTGATAGTCGTGGCCGTCATCAGCCCGGTAGATCATCTGGGCGGGCTGCAGCTTGATGGTGATGCCCCGCTCTCGCTCTAGGTCCATCGAGTCCAGCACCTGCTCCTGCATGTCACGGGCGCTGATGGTCTTGGTGTACTCCAGCAGACGATCAGCCAGCGTCGACTTCCCGTGGTCGATGTGGGCGATGATGCTGAAATTGCGGATAAATGCTTGGTCCACGCTATCTCCGGATGTCCCGCAGCAGACTTTCGCGGCGGGAGAACTCCCGCAGGCCCACCATGTCCAGCAGCGTTAGCAGCAGGACCAGTTGCAGCTTGTGGGTGTATATCTTGCTGTGGCGTGCTGACAGGTAACGGTGCTGCGGGTGCCGTTCCAGGCAGTCGCGCGAGAGCTCCTGCCAGAGTTCGGGCTGCTCGTCCAGAATAAAATCGTATTCGTGAGCGTCGCGAAAGGCGAGCAGCAGGGTGACAGGGGATGAGGCATCGGTGCCCTCCCACCCTCCCTTGAAATAGCGCTTCACCACGGCCATCATCCCGTTCCAGGCGGCCACGCTGCGTATGTCCGGGTGGGGCGCCGCCAGCGACTCCAGATACCAGTGGGCGCCGGTGGCGAACCCCCGGTCCTCCACCCACTGCGGCAGGCGCAGGTAGCTGAAGGCCCCGGTCAGGTATTCCTCGATCTCAAAGGGGCTGACCGCCTGCTCACCGCGAAACATGGCGCCGCCACCGAAACTGCGGTGCACGCTTTCGCCGCCACCATCGTTGCCGGAAGGTCCCGCCCAGTGGGCCTCGCGGTAGTGGATGCTGCGGCCCTGCCCGAGCGACAGCAACAACATCAGGTCGTCGATCCGCTCACCCGAATCCCACAACAGCGCACCGGGGGCGGCCTCCCCGTCACCAGCTTCACGGGTCACGTCCACCGTATGAACATGGTCTGGGGAAGCCAGCACCCGCCGCAACCGCTCCTGGTAGCCCGCGAACCCGCCCGCGGGGGTGAATTGATACCCTTCACATGAGAACGGGCGTTGGATCCAGAGGTTGAAAACGGGGAACCGGGTGGTAACGGTAGGCAACAGGGTCATGTCTCATAGTAGCATAGCGCCCTTCCTGGACCTGCGCACTCTGCACGAGGGCGGTGCACAACCACTCATTGCCGGGCCGCCGCTTGCCGCTGTAGCGCTTCCCGGCACTCTCGTGGTTGCCAGGGCACATCCCGGCCCAGGAGGCCACATGCCCAGCGGTCGGGAAACGGGTCATGTCGGGACCAATCTCGGCAATCAGGATTTCAGCGGTACGGCGGCCCTCGAAGACTGCACTCTTACGTGCGCCGGCGCCCCCCGCTTCGGAGGGAAATTGATTAAGGATTGGCCAGCAAGCGGCCCCACCCCTGGACCGCGGGACCGGCGCCCGCCCCTATCAGCCGCCAGGTTTCGGCCGTCTGGTTAGTGATGACGTGGACACCGAATTCCTCTTCCAATAAGGGCACCGCGGCCAGGCTGCGCCAAGTCCCCCCAGGCATCAGGAGTACCGGCGCATCCGGAACCAGGCGCATGGCCTCCCGACCGAGGCGCATGGCGAGAACAAAGCCCTTTTCAACGCTCATGGCGAAGGCTTCCTTCGCCCATTGCCCCTCACTGGTGATTGCCTCCACCTTGATGCCCGCTCCGCCGAAGTACTCTGTGAGCCGGCGGTTGAGCTCGTCGGCCCAGCGGCTGGCGACCGTCATGCGGTCCATACGCAGGTGCTGCATCGCGGCGATCATTGCCTCGTTCGTCGAATCGGCCGTAATCCCGGTCCGCCGTTTGGTTTCTTCCAGCAGTCGCAACACCCGCTCCCGCCCCAATTGCGATGAGATCGGCACCCCCGCCAAGATGATATAGTTGGCGCCTTTGGCAGCCAGTTCATCCACCAGGCTCCAGTAGCGCCCGATGGCTTCTTCCACACCGGCCGTGGTGTAGTCGGATATCCCGAGTCCCACCGTGATGCGGACCACATCGGGCGGCAGCAACTGCTCTTCATTGATCCTCAGCGCCTGCTCGGCGCCAACGGCGGGCGGGGCAATGAATCCCAACCGGAAGCGGGGTTCGGAAGTCGCCATCTCGACACCTCAAATAAAAGTACCGGGCTTCGCCGGCCACGTGGTCAAGGTCGACCAGCACTAGGCCGATCTCCAGCGCCAAGCGCCTAACGATAGCACGTCCGGGCAGCGCTTGACCCGAAGAACCGGGATCTGGGGGAAGAACTCGAAGGGCACTGAGGAGGCATGGACTCGCACTCCATCCTATTTGCCAACCATGTCAACCCGATGCAATAATCCATTATCCCGGGACGGGACCATCGGTTGGATTGATAGAAGAAGGGGTGAATGGGCGCCCGCTTCTCGGAGCGCTTTCTTACTGAGAGCAATTAGAGGCCTTCAAGAGGCGGAAACCGATCTACGACTTGGCCGGCATCAAGAACTAAATCGGCCGCTGTCCGGGCTCCGGCTCCGGCTCATTGACTAACAAGAGGAGGATCCCTCCATGGCAACCTACCTATCTCACGGCGGGCAGAACATCCAGCGCTCAGAACGGCGCGACAACGCATTGGTGGTCGCCACGGTCGACGGCGTGTCCTTCCTCGGCCGCGCCGCCGATGGCCGCTGGAAAGAGGACCGGCGAGAACTGACCGGGACCCATGTCAGCGCACTGGTGCTTGAACCGCTCAGCGGCACCCTGTTCGCGGGAACCCACGGGCAGGGGCTCTACGCCAGCACCGATGGCGGCCGGACCTGGGAGCGCCGCTCCGAACGCCTGGTCTCCCAGCATATCTACAGCATGAATTGTGTCCAGGCCGGTCAGGAATCACGGGTGTACGCCGGAACCGAACCGGCCAACCTCTCCGTGAGCACCGACCTGGGCAGGACCTGGACCCTGTTCCCCCGGCTGCGGGAACAGCCGGCGGTGGACACCTGGAGTTTCCCGGCGCCACCCCATGACGCCCATCTGAAGAACGTCGGCTTCGACCCGCGCACCCCCTCCACCATCTACGCCAGCGTCGAGGTGGGAGCCCTGCTCAAGAGCACCGACGCCGGAGCGACGTGGCGGCTGCTCCCCGTCCCCTACGAGGATGTTCACCGGGTGGCGATCCATGAGAGCGCTCCCGGCCACGTGTATGTCTCGACCGGCAAGGGGATCTATCACAGCGAGGACGCCGGCGATACCTGGGAGCAACTCACCGACCAATCGATGCGGGTGGGTTACCCGGACGCCCTGATCATTCACCCGGATCACCCGGAACTGCTGTTCACGGCGGGGGCCATTGTGTGGCCGCGCGATTGGCCCAAATACCAGACCGCCGACCCTCGCATCGCCCGGAGCAGCGATGGCGGGCGCACCTGGGAAGTGACCGGCCGGGGTCTGCCGGAGCACATCTTCGGCAACATCGAGGCAATGGCCATCAACGTCTGGCAGGGCGGTTATGCGCTGTACGCGGGTACCACCGACGGCGACATCTTCACCAGCGATGACGGCGGTGACACCTGGTCCACGATGATCTCGGGCCTGCCCGCCATTTCAAAGACCTCGCACCACACCAGGCTGGCCTCGTTCCGGGGCGGCCCGCCGCCGGAGCCCGTCAAACTGAGAGCGCAAGAACCGCACCAGCGTCCCAAAGGCAGAAGCCCTTCGCTTGAGTGAAGGGCTTCTGCCTTTGGGTTTGCGGGGTTCAGCGGCGGCGTTTGTAGGAGCGATCCCAGACCGTTTCGAAGCCCTCGCCGGTGATGGCATTGACGATCTGCCGCTCTTCCTCGGCCCGCAGCTCGACCAGCGCTCGGCCGCATTCGTCGCGGGCGCCATCGAAACCGGCGCGTTCGCAGCGTTCCTGAATGGCCTGCCACACCCCCAGCCGTTCCATGCTGTTGACGTAACGAGGCCAATTGAAAGAGACAATGTTTTTGGGAAGCGGAAAGCGAGGCCGCAACTGCTTGAGGTGCCGGAACCGCTCCGCCGCCGACCCGGCCCGGGGCACCACCCGCACCATCGGTCCTTCTTCCGCATCGTAGCGGGCATCGATCAGCAGGCGTTTATCAAAAGTGGCAAACCGTACCAGCATGACGTCTGCCGTGCGGATCACCTGGGTTATCTCGTCGATGTCGATGGGTTGCTGGTTGTCGAGCATGCACGCAGTGTAGCATCGCGCCGCTGCGGGTTCAAATCCGGGGCAGAGCAGTCCGCGTATCTATATCGTGTCAGGAGTTCGGGAGATATGAGCCACTCCCCCCACACCCTCGGAAAAAGAGAGAGATTTTATTCTTGGGGGACACCCCATAGGAGTGGGCAGGTTTCTCCTCGGACAACCTCGAAGGCTGTACTTCCCACCCACCCACCCATTCCGTTTGAGTGTGGGGACACCCCACACCCCGGCAGAAGGGGCTCTGCCCCCTCTGCACTCCCCGTGTTCGAACAGCTCGCCCAGGCACAAACGGAAAAGGTGCCCACTCCTATGGGGACACCCCCATGCCCCCAGCAGGAGGGCTTCGCCCCCCTGCACTCCCCGTTTTTTGGCACGAGTAAACGCTTCGCGGTCGCTTACCCTCGACTCTGACCAGTTACGAGTCCGCGGCCCCCTTGACTGCCTTCCCGGATACTCATACGCTCACCTCGCCGGACAGATCCAGGGGCGAGGTGAACCATGCTGCTGCTCAACAACCAGGACGTCGGAAAGCTGATCACGGCCGCCGAGTGCGTTGAGGCGCTGGAGGAAGCGTACCGGGATTGGGCCTACGGCCAGGCGGCGCAGTTCCCCGCCGAGGGCCGCATGGACCTCACCGCCCCCTCACCGGGGGCCGAACTGAACCGGCGGTTCACCTGGGGCGCCATGGCGGGGGTGTTGCCCCGTAAGGGTATTTTCGCCCTGCGCCAGAAGTTCGACATCCACTACCACCAGCCCCAGGACAACGGCGGCCTCACCATCGAGAAGTACTGCATCGAGCCCGGCACCTTCTGCGGCTTCATCATCCTGGCCAGCACCCGCAACGCCGAACCGCTCGCCATCATCAACGATGGCGTCATCCAGCACCTGCGGGTGGCGGGTACGGCCGCGGTGGCCGCCAAGTACCTGGCACGGGAGGACGCCCGAACGCTGGCCATCATCGGCTCCGGCGGGATGGCCCACAGCCATGCAGAGGCAATGATGGCCGTCCGTCCCATCGAGCGGATCCGGGTGTACAGCACCACGCCCGCCAACCGCGAGCGCTTCGCCGCCGAGATGACCCAGCAGTTGGGCATACCAGTCGAGGCGGTGGCGTCACCCGCGGCGGCAGTGGAAGGGGCCGACATCATCGCCTTCTGCACCGATTCGGCCAAGCCCATCTTTCAGGACGATAGCTGGATGCGCCCCGGGGTGCACGTCACGTGCGTGGTGCCGGGCGAGGTCGGACGCACCCCGGAACGGGCCGACGTGCTGATCCTGCACGAGCGCGGTGGCATCGTGGAGCAACGGGCCGAGGGCGAGGGGCTCACCGTCGGCAGAGGAGTCGACGCTTTCATGTTGGGCGGCGGGCTCAAGCTGGAGATCGAGCGGCAGGACCTGCCCACTTTGGCGGAACTGGTAGCCGGAATGGCCCAGGGCCGCTCATCGGCCGGGCAGACCACTTACTTCCACAACGTCCCGGGGGCGGGGATTCAGTTCGCCGCGGTCGGGGCAAAGCTTTACGAGGCGGCGCTCAAAGCGAAGGCGGGAACTGAATTTCCGACGGGCTGGCTGTTGCAGGACATCAGGGATTGAGGAAGGGGACGCTCCTCCTTCAATCCCACCAACCCACCAGCCCAAGCCGGCCTGGGGTGTGGGTTCAATTCTTCAGGTTGAGCAGGTCGTTGAGGTAGCTCTGGGTGTCGATGATGAACTTGTAGTTGGCCTCTTTGCCGGATTCCAGGTAGGCCTTGCCGGGGGTGCCGACACCGTCGGAATCATACGGTTGCACATCGGTGCGAGCACTGTTGCTGGGCAGCGGCTTGCAGACCGCTTCCTGCCCGGTCTTGGTCAGATACCAGTTCATGAATAACTTGGCCGCGCTGGGGTGAGGCGCCTTGGCGAACAGCAGCATGGCGGTATTGGGCACATAATCGGCGTCGGGCAGGTCGAGAAACTTGACGTTTTTTGCCAGACCTTCGTTCTTGAAGTCCGCCAACACCTCGGATCGCACCCCCAGCGCAATGGGGGAGCGCCCGCGCACCACACCCTCGGCGGTCAGCCGGGAGTCCCGGCTGAAGGTGGGGGCCTGGTCCACCAGCAACCCCTTGACCACTGCGTCTCCGTTGGTTTTGCGTATGTTAGCCATGGCCAGGTAGTTGTCGCCAAAACGGGCATCAGAAAAGATCATCTTGCCCTTCCATTTTGGGTCCAACAAGTCCTTGACCGACTTGATTTCGCCCTCTTTCACCAGGTCGGTATTGATGGCGAAGGCATGGCGGACCAGGTATTCCCAATCAAAGCAGAGGTTGCCCTCCACGTCCATGAAGCGGTCGTTGAAGCCATTGCGCCATCCCTTGTCGTCGAGGACATCCGGGCGGAACAGCAGCGGTTTGACAGGCTCCCACACCCTTTCCGGCTTCAGACGGGTGAGCGCTGAATTTGGCGGCACGAGGGCAACGTCGAAGGAGTAGAGGTTGGCATTGCGTTCCTGCTGCACCTTGGGCACCCAGACGGTGGCCGAAGCCTCCGCCAACTGGTCCACCGTGATCCCGGAGAAGGTCTTCTCAAACTCCTGGATCATCGTCCGGTAGCCGGTGCCCACCAGCGTCAGCAGCGAGAGTTTCCCCTCTTTCTTCGCCGCGGCCACCAGGTCGTCCCATTCCTTCTCCCAGGCGGCCTTGCCAGCGGGGGCCGCGCCTCCCACCGGAGCGTTGCCGGTTGAGGGCTCCGCCGGGGCTGCGGCCGGGGAACACGCCGCAGCGACCGCTCCGGCCGCAACCAGCCCGCCGATCTTCACAAAAACACGCCGAGAAATGGTCATTGCCGTCCTGCCGTTCCCTTGATACTTCCTAGCCACCCAATGGTTCAATTGACACCCAATAGGCGCGAAATGTACTGCTGGGTGTCTGCTACCTTTGCGTAGTTCTCTTCCCTGCCGGTGACGTAGTAATTCTGCCCGGGCGCCGCAGCGCCGTCCTTGTCATAGTTCGTGACGTCGAGCCGGGCGCTGTTGGTCGGCACCACCGAGCACACGTACTCTTGGGTGTCTTTCGTCAACAACCAGTTGATGAAGAGTTTGGCCGCATTGGGATTGGGCGCACGATTGAACGCAAATACGCTGTAGGCCGGCGCATAGTCCGCCTGGGGGTAGTCCAGGTACTGAATGTTCTTGCCCAGTCCCTGGTCGGCAAACTCCTGGAAGACGGTCTTCACGTTGTACAGGGCGATGGCGTATCTGCCCCGCACCAGCCCCTCGGTCACGGCGCGCTGGTCGCGGGTGAAGGTCACGTCCATCTCGGTCAGGAACTTCTTGACCCATTCGTCGCCATAGACCGAACGGAGCGCTGCCATCGCCAGGAAAGTGCCGCCAATCCGGGCATCCGCCGCGATGATCTTGCCCTTCCATTTGGGGTTCAACACGTCGTTGACCGATTTCAGCTCATCGGGCTTCACGAGATCGGTGTTGATGGAGAAGCTGCGGGTCACCGCGAATTCCCAGTTGAAGCAGACCTGCTTATCCTTGTCCATCCAGCGGCCTTCGAAACCGTCGCGCCAGACCTTGGAGTCCAGGATGTCCGGCCGGAACATCAGCGGCCGCACCGGGTCCCAGGCGCCCTCGGGCCGCAGCAGGGTGATGGCACTATTGGGCGGCGTAACCGCAACGTCGTACGAGTAGATCTTGGCTTCGCGCTCTTTCTGCACCTTGGGCACCCAGATGCTGGCCGAGGTGCCGCCTCCGGCTTCGACCGTGATGCCAAAGGTGTCGCCAAACTTGTCCAGCATCTTGCGCCACCCGGTGCCGGTTACCAGGATGGCGGTCAGTTTGCCCTCTTTCTTCGCCGCGGCCACCAGGTCGTCCCATTCCTTCTCCCAGGCAGCCTTGCCTGCGGGGGCCGCTCCACCCGCCGGGGCGCCGGCGGCCGGGGCCGGTGCGGCCGCGGGGGCACAGGCAGCGGCGATGGCGGCAGCGCCGCTCAATCCGGCAACCCGCAGGAATGCCCGCCGGGCTGGGGAGGCGGATGATTCTTGCATGAGTAAAGCTCCTTCGGTTGGCCGATATTCCATCGGCTCGTTTCCGCACTGTTGCTGCACGGTCATGTCCGGCCGGGTATTACACCTTTACCACGGTGAGCAGCCACTGGCGAGTATCCTCGCTGGCCTGGTAGGTGTCCTCGTTGCCCGACTCGAAGTATTTCTTGCCGGGAGTGCCCTTGCCCTCCGGGTAGCCAGCCTCGGTGTCGGTGCGGGCGCTGACGGTGGGAGTGGCGTTCGCGATCAATTGCTGGGCCTCCTTGGTGAGGAACCAATTGATGAACAGCTTGGCGGCGTTGGGATGGGGGGCATTCTTCACCGCAAAGATGGACGTGTTGGGCACGAAGCCGACCGACTCGATGTCCAGCCACTTGACGTCTTTGGCGAGACCCTGTTGCTGGAACTCGGTGAGCGCAGTGGGCCGCACGCCAAAGGCGATGGGGAACCGCCCCCGCACCAGGTTCTCCGCGATCTGCCGCTGGTCACGGGTGAAGGTGATATCCTGTTCCGTCAGATACTTGCGGGCCATGTCGTCGCCCCATTTCTTGCGGACGGCAGTGAAGGGCAGATACATGCCACCGGTGCGGACATCGTCCGAGATGATCTTGCCCTTGAACTGAGGCTTCAACAGGTCCGGGAACTCTTTGATCTCGTCTTCTTTGATGACGGAAGTGTTGATGCCAATGGAGTGGCGCACATCGAACTCCCAATTGAAGGCGAGGTTCCGGTCTTTGTCCATGAAGCGCGCGGCAAAGCCATCCCGCCAGAACTTATCATCGATCACGTCGGGCCGGAACAGAAGCGGTTTGATGGGAACCCAGGCGCCGGTGGGACGCAGCACCGACAGGGCAGAGTTGGGTGGCACCACCGCCACATCCAGCGTGAAGATGCCAGCCTCCTGCTCCTTCTGGATCTTCGGTCCCCAGATGCTGGCCGAGGCATCCGCGCGGTGTTCGGCGATGATCCCGAAGGTTTGTTCAAAGGTCTCCACATACTTCCGGTAGCCAACACCCGTGAGCGTCTGAATGCCGAGCTTCCCCTCCTTCTTGGCCGCCGCGATCAACTCATCCCACTCCTTCTCCCAGGCCGCCTTGGAAGCCCCCCCGGTGCCAGTGGTTGGGGCAGGTCCCGTTCCTGCGGGCGCTGCCGCCGGGCTGCAGGCCGCAGCCACAGCGGCAGCGCCGGTCAGCCCGGAGATGCGCAGGAAGGCTCGGCGATTTACAGAAGCGCCAAGGTTGGACATTGCGGAGGCTCCTTATGAAGTGACGAGAACGGCACGATGCTAGTGGGGGGTTCTGCGAAAGGGTACTCGGTGACATTATCAGCCGCCACGCACCAGTGTCAACGAGAACGAGCGCCGGGAGCGAGCGCCGGGAGGCATTCACAATGGAGGCACTACCGGACTCAGGAGCGGGACTGCCCAAGGGGGCAGCCCTCTGCTGGGGGAGTGGGGGTTCCCTCCACCAGAGACTCTCCCCTTTTGTCCGGGGGTGGGGGGAGTGGCTCATATCCCCCGAACCCCTGACACGGAATAGATACGAGCGGCGGGTAGTGGTTCAGGACCAGTACCGGGAGCCGCGACTCCCGGTTATGGCTCCAACTCTTTCAAGGAGACGCGTCTTCCCCTCCAGGCCACGTCACTCCCGTCCGATGTTGCCGATAACCGCCCCGGTGAACGCTTCAGTGTTGGCCGAGCCTCCCAGGTCACCGGTTCTCACCCCGGACTCCAGCGTCCGTAACACGGCCCGTTCCATCCGTTCCGCCGCGGTCCGGGCCGAGACGTCCTGGTGCTTGTCGGCCAGCCAGCGCATCAGCATTGCCGTCGACAGGATCTCCGCGACGGGGTTCGCGATCCCGCGCCCGGCGATGTCGGGCGCCGACCCGTGAGCCGCCTGGGCCATGGCGTGGGTATCACCGGCATTCAGCCCCGGCGCCAACCCGAGGCTGCCGCTCAATTCTCCAGTGAGGTCGGAAAGGATGTCGCCGAACATGTTGGTGGTCAGAATCACGTCGAAATGGCCGGGCCGCCGCACCAACTGGGCCGTCATGTTATCCACATGGAAATCCTCGACCTCGACCTCGGGGAACTCCTTAGCCACCTCGCGGCAGACATCGAGGAACAGCCCATAGGTCAGGCGCAACACGTTGAACTTGTGGACAATCGCCACCTTTTTGCGCCGGGCCATCGCCAGGTGAAAGGCGGTGCGGGCGATCCGCTCAGCGCCCCGCCGCGTGAATAAACCCACCGCCAGCGCAACGTCGGGAGTGGGCATGAACTCACCCGACCCAAGGAACATATTGCGGTCGGCGTAGAACCCCTCGGTATTCTCCCGCGCCACCACCAGGTCCATGGTAGGGGCCAGCGCTGGAACGTTGGGATAGGCGCGGGCGGGCCGGATGTTGGCATAGAGGTCGAATCGGTGCCGCAGTTCGGCGTTCGGATTGCGCTTCGACCGCTCGCTGATCGGGTAAGACTCGGAATCGTGGGGCCCCATGATCCACCCGTGGCATTGCTCCAGGGTGGTGATCGTCTCAGCAGGCAACGCTTGGCCCAGACGTTGCAGGGCGTCGAGCCCGGCGGGTAGAGGGGCCAGATCCAGTGCGGGGCCATCGCCCGTGGCGGCCTTCAACACGCTCACCGAAGACCGCACAATCTCCGGGCCAATGCCGTCGCATTCCAACACTCCGATCCGGTACCGTGCCATGTGTGCTCCTTGGCGTAATCGATTTCCCACCATGTCGCCCGATGTCGATTGTGTTCAGCCGGGCACGTTCAGCGAAACGTCGCGTGCCAGGGTTAGCGCCATCACCCGCGCCGCACCAGCGTCCTTCAGTGCACGGGCGCACGCGCTGACGGTGGTCCCGGTGGTCGCCACGTCATCGACGATCAGAACCGAACGCCCGTCGACTATCCGCCTATCTGCAATGAACGCATTCTGTACGTTTTCCGCCCGCTCTTTCCGGCCGCTCATGTGCACTTGAGGCGGGGTCGGCCTCGTCCGCTGTAGCGCGCCCGCCGCCAGTGGCAGCTTGAAGCTCCGTTGCAAGGACTGGGCCAACAATGCAGATTGATTGTAGCCGCGATCCCGCTCCCTCCAGCGATGCAGGGGAACGGGCGCTATCACATCGGCCGGCTCCAACCAATCGATGCGATCCGCCATCCAGACGCCGAGCTCCCCGGCCAGGCAAGACAAGCCGTGGTACTTAAACTCGATGATGGCGGCCCTCACCAGACCTTCGTAAGGAAACACCGACCGCAGCCCATCCACCTCCAGCGGGTTGTCGCGACAACTTCCACACGGGGTGCCGTTAGCGGGGGCGCCACACCCGAGGCAGAACGGAGGCCGCAACGAATCAACCTTCGACCGGCACAGGTCGCACACCAACGCACCCCAGGCCCTGCAACCGAGACATCGCTTGGGGAACAGCAGGTCAAGGGCGCCGGCCCGCACCCGCTCGAGCACTCCGCCGGAGCCGCCCACAGTGCTCATTTACTCAGGCAGAGTGAACGACAAGTTGTCGCCAACAGCGGTTGCAGTCGCATTGATGACTCCCTCCGGCAACTCGACGATGCTGTTGGCTCGCCCGACGATCCGGCTCACCCTGAAGGGCCGCATCGCCCTGGAAAGATAGACCACGCGCCACTCCCGGTCTACGAATACTGCATCAAAGCGAAACCGCATGAAGAAGCTGTGAATACTGTTGCAGGGCGTTATCAACAGGCCCTCTCCTGGCGGCAGCGATGCACGGCCGAGCAAGCCCCATCCCTTTTCCCAAAAAGTCGAAGCAACAATCAGGCGCTCTGCAAGCAGGGCGCCTGTGCGAAGGTTGCGCAGCGAACCAAAACGCCGGTTCCTAGCCACCTCCCGAACCACCACCGCCCATCATGATAGCGATGTTCGGCCACATCGGTGCGGAGCGTTTCGTCATCCCCAGCCGCTCGGAGCAGCAAGAATGGATCCAGTGTCTCCAGGTACTTCAGGACGAGGGCATCCTGGGGGGGGAACGATGAAGATCAGAGTTGGGCTCGGCGTCGCTTCGCCGTCGGCAGTAGAAAGCTTGCCGATGGCCTTGATCTCCATGTTAGAGAAGATGAGGGCGATCTGATAACTGCTGGTGCCGGGCGCCTTGATATAGATATCAACCTTGTCTCCCGGTTAAAGCACCCCCGCCAACACCAGCTTCGATGCATTGGGGTAGTCCACCGCCACCATGACCTTCCCTTTTTCCACGGTGAAGGCGGCATTAACCGTTCGGGGTTTAGCTGCTCCGGTTGCTGGCGCCGTTGGAGGTACGCCGGGCAGGGTTTGGGGGGGCTGCTCTCCCGGTTTGCCGGTCACCGCCAACTGGAACCCCAGGATCGGCTGTCCGGCCCGAACTCGTTCCTTGACGAACTTGTCGACCACCTCTTTGCGATCAGCGATCGCGTCTTTCGGAACGTCCACAACGGGCACGCTCAACTCTCGGATCAGTGCGGCCGTGACGACCGTCCGTTCGGGGATGTCTTGGGCGGTCACCAGGATTTTTTGAAGCGGGACCTCTTTGGCCGAACCGGTGCTGGTTTGCGCTATGACAAACACGATGCCGCCGGAGATAAGGGCTAGCACCAACCCCAACACCATGAGAATCTTGCTGTTGCTGGCTTTTTTGCCCATCGCCACTCCTGTTGCGAACGGCTGTCAAACACCCTGAACGTCCAGCAACCACGTTCAGTTACCGGGCAGTTACCGGGCAGGAAGCAACCGCATTCTAACGATGCGCCGCAGGAAGCGTCAAGGACATTCCGAAGCAGGACATTCCTGAGCACCAGGGCCTCGCCGGTGGCGCCCTTCCAAGGTGATCACAAGCCGGCGGCGCCAGCGACCCAGTTTGTGAACGTGCCGGCATGCCATCGTAATATTTGATGGGCTTGAGCGTTAGCTCCATTGTAGGAGGAAAACCGGCCGAGTTTTGTGACAAAAGACACTTGACAACGGCGGTCCGAATCTTACACTGGGGGTGAAGGGCCAGCCCGCACGGCATCGTAGTTGTTTTTCCCTGGTTTGATCGTCGTGTCAGCCTGCGCCTGCACCCTAACTTCATCAGGAAGGAGGCACGAAACATGCAGGCAATGCTCGCGCACAAGGAAGGTCAAGGTCTTGTCGAGTACGGACTCATCATCTTCCTGGTAGCCATCGTGGTCATCGCTATTCTGGCCTTGCTTGGGCCGCAGATCGGTTCGATCTTCAGCACGATCTCCAGTTCGATCTAGCGTGGCGGGGACGGGCCCGGTAAGACGAAGAGCCCGGGCGGGCTCTTCGTCTTACCGGGCGAGCGGGAATGAGAGGAGGATCCGGGTGTGCACATCTCCCCGAAGGAGCCCAGAGGACAAGGGTTAGTAGAATACGGTCTCATCATTTTTTTGATCGCAATCGTGGTCATAGTAGCGCTTTCGACGCTTGCGACCCCCATCGGACAAATATACAGTTCCATCGCCACAGTCATCTGAGCACGTTCTTGGAAATGGAAGCGGGGGATCTCCTACGATGGATCCCCTATTTTCATTATCAAGCGGCGCTGACGGTGCGTGCCCTCCGCGGCTCGCACACAACCCCCCCCCCTGTTTCTCGGGCTGTTCGGATCGGTTTGGGCCGCCGCTGCGGTGCTCCTGCTTCCGGCAGCCCTCTTGTTGTCCGGCCCCGGGTTCCTCGGTAGCTACTACTACTTCCACGTGGGCGCCAATCTCGCGTCTGGACGCGGCTTTACTGAGGACATAATTTGGAACTACCTGAGCCCGACTGGGGGGTTGAGCCATCCCAGCAATTACTACTGGCAACCTCTCACCTCAGTAGTAGCCGCTCCGTTCATGGCGGTCCTGGGCGAGCCATTCCGCTCCGCGCAGGTCCCGATGGTGATCCTCAGCGCTGCAATTCCAGGGGTGACGGCAGGGCTGAGTTTCCGCATGGGTGGCTCCACCATCGCTATGGTTCATGACCTCATGGCGGGTCCCCTCCCGGTAGAGTTCGAGTCCTGCGATGTTCTCTATGCTGAGCTCCCGTGGCGGATGGGGTTCGCCAGATACAGCACGGAGCAGGGCTTCACGGACGGACGGACCTATCGGCAGTTCATGGCGGTGGTCTCCGGCATCGTGGCTTCAAGGCCTACTGTCCTCATCACAGGCTCCGAGGCCGCTAGGTATCTCCCGGCGGCTATGGAGACCTTCCCCGTGTGGTTCAACCGCTTCCACGGCATCGCACGGTGCTATGGGTTGGCAATCAGGCCAGTTGCGCAAGACACGGACCTGCTATGGGCGCTCTCCCGAATCTACGGGCGCATCGGTGATTTCTGCTGCGGTCACGGGTTGAGCGGGCGCATCTTCTCTGCGGCCAAGAAAACATGGGTCCTGGCTGACTCATCCGACCTGTGCATTGGCGCCGTGGCGGCGGCGGCTCCGTTTTGGCTATGACCGGGGAACAGACCGCCGAGGCATTGGCATTCATCGCCGGCGCCCGGTGGACTTTCGCCAAAACCATGCCATGGGCACCTCATGAGTACACCGTCCGCAACTGGGGTCCTACGGAGCCCTTCGCGGCGTTCGTCCACCTCATCCGGTCCGCCGGCTACCCGCGCCAATGGAAGCAGTACTTGCATACGTACATGGACGTGGATGGGTGGACGTACTGGACCATGGGCGCGCCGGTTGAGCAGACCGTGATAATCAATAGAAAGACGGAGGGGACCCAGTGGTGAGTGAGGTTCTGCGCTTCGGTAGCCATGCGGTCTGCTGCCGATCTATTCTGGATTCCTTCGATGACCTGCTGGCGCCTGGGAGCGCGTCAGTCATCTACTCTGACCCTCCTTGGGGCGACGGCAACATCAAGTATTGGGAGACGATGCGGGCGAAGGCGATGGGTGTTACGCCGGCGCCGCACGTTCCCTACGACGCCTTCTTGGACCGATCTCAAGGCTCTGGCCGCCGCGGCGCTGGCCCTGTTCAGTTGGCGCTACTTCCCCTACTGGGTCACTCTGGATGCATTTGCCCTGTTCACGCTCGCCGCAACGGCCGTGTTCGTCGCTACATCTCGCCTGCTGGCAAAGCTGAACTGGAAGCCATGTCTCCTCCTCGGGTTCGGATGCGCGCTTGGGCATCTTGCTCGAGCGGATGGTGCGCTTCTGTTCTTCGCGGCGGCCATCACGATAGCGCTCCGGGGAAACCCGGCGCAACGCCGCGGACAGGCCGGCGCGCTGGCCAGCGCCGGCGCCTTCTACGCGCTGTTCATGTTGCCCTGGTTCCTGAGGAACATCGCCATCGCGGGAACACCCATCCTGCCGGGGGGCCTCCAAACCGTGTTTTTACGGGAGTACAACAACATCTTTACGCTTGGGGTCAATCTCGACGCGGCGTGGTACCTGGCCGACGGCATGGTACCGGTCTTGACGGGCAAACTCATCGCGGGCTTACTGAACTTGGGGACCATTTTCGGACTGCAACTCTGGCTGCTGCCGTTCTCGGCTGTCGCTTGGTTCGCTCTCAGGCGGTCAAACGAATTGGCTCCGGTGGCAGTCTACGGAATCCTGCTGTACACCATCATGACTCTGGTCTTCACGTTCCCTGGGGTGCGCGGCGCCCTGGTCCATTCAAGCGTCGCGCTGGTTCCATGGTTCAGCATTGCGTGTATCGATGGTTTGGAGCGCACGGTGCAGTGGGCCGCAACCAAGCTCCCTCAATGGAATGCCGCCGTGGCGTTCCCCCGGTTTGCGGCATTGCTGATTGGGCTATCCGCTGGGCTCTCCTACGCCTCCGTCATCGAACGATCCCGCGAATGGCGCGACGAAGCCGCTGCCTACCAAGCAGTGGCCGCCGCCGTTCTCGCCGACAATCCGAGCGCCATTCCACTGCTCAACAATCCCCCGGCTTGGTGGTACTTCACCCGCGGGCCGGCGATGCAGAATCCCAGCAACGGACTGGAGGCTGCAGTGGTAGCCGCCCAAACGTACGGCGGAACCCACATCGTGCTTGAACCAGGCCGGTCACGGGAGTGGCGCGAATTCGTTCGGTCCGAGGCCACCGATCCGAGGCTCGTCCAAATCTCAGGCCAGAGCGGCTACCGGGTGTACCGGCTCGTTCTGCCCTGAGACCCGACCGGCGCCTGACATGGCGCGGCGCTTGACGCCTTGAAGCAACGCGGGTATAAACGGGCGAGTCGCACGCCTTGTTCAAGCGGTCTCCCATCAGTGACCCAGGAGTTCTCCCATGACGCAGCCAATCGCCCAGGCGGTTCAGGACCAGTTCGGGCGTCAGGCCGCGCTTTACGGCCAGAGCCGCTTTCATATGTCTGGGGACAGTCTCGACATCCTGGTCGAATGGGGCCACCCGAGCGGGAACCATCAAGTCCTGGATATCGCAACCGGGGCCGGGTTCACCGCGTTCGCTTTCGCCAAGCACGCCGCGCGGGTGGTGGCGTATGACCTCACCACCGAAATGCTGCAACAGGCGACAACAATAGGCCGGCAGCGTGGGCTTGCCAACGTTCGGTTCGTCCGGGGCCCGGCGGAGCGCCTGCCATTGGGCGACGCCACCTTCGACATCTGCACCTGCCGGACCGCCCCCCACCACTTTTACGACATCGCCGCATTTTTGCGCGAGGCCCACCGTGTTTTGAAGCCGGGCGGCGTGTTGCTCATCGCAGATACCACCTCACCAGAAGACCCAAGGGTCGATCAATGGGAGAATGAGACCGAGTTGCTGCGCGACCCCTCCCATGTCCGCAACTACTCACCGTCCGAATGGTTGCGGCTGATTGGCGGCTCTGGTCTGACCGCCCTGCGGACCGACATGGCTCTGCGCACGGAACTGGGGTTCGATGACTGGGTGCAGCGGTCGGGCAACCCCCCTGATGTGGTTGCCCGACTGAGGACCAGGTTTCTCACCGCTCCAGCCAGCGTGGCGCAGGCGTTCCGGATCCGGCCCGACGGAGCGGACATCGCCTTCTCCTGGCCGGTGTTCACCGTGCTGGCGTTGAGGGAGAGAACGTGAGCACCCCTGTCCTCCGGCACCCCATCGGTTCACTGCAAGCCCTGGTCTCCAAGGGGGACGCCATTCCCCTGGTGGCGCCGTTGCGGCCAGACCCAGTCAACCCGCCACCGAGCAACGGCGGCCCACAGGTCTTCCGAACCGAAGACTTTGTGCTTGAAAGCGGCGTGACACTACCCGAGCTGAACATCTGCTACGAGACTTGGGGAACTCCCAACCAGTTCCGATCGAACGTCATCCTCCTGTGTCACGGCCGCTCCGGCAACCGCTTAAGCCACGGGCTCTACGTGGGGCCCGGCAAGCTCTTCGATACCGGCCGCTATTTTGTGGTGGCGATGGACGCTATCGGGTCAGGGGCGTCCTCCTCTCCCGCTTCGACGGGCCTCAAGATGCGCTTTCCGCACTTCACCATCCGGGACTCGGTGCGCGCTCATTGCCTGGCCGCGACTCTTGGCCTCGGCCTGGGGCAGATCCGTTGCGTCGCCGGGCCATCGATGGGTTCCTATGCGGCGTTGGAGTGGGCGGTCAACTACCCCGCCATCGTCAGGTCTGCGGTCCTCCTCGTCCCTTCCGGACAGTCCACCCCCCAACTGCGCGCCATCCATGAAGCGCAGCGGGCAGCCATCATGGCGGACCCGGTGTGGGCCGCAGGCGATTACGACCGCCCGCCCGTTAAGGGGCTGCGGGTGGCCGCCACCGCAGAATTCCCTTGGAGCTACGGCGAAGAATGGTATCTGCAGTTGAACGCGGTCGACCGCTACGAGGCCCGATTGGAATGGACGCGGGAACAGATACTGCAACGGGATGCCAACAACATCATCTACACCAGTCTGTCGTGCAACCGGCACGATGTGGCCGCACCCTACGGTGGCAACCTGGCAGCGGCGTTGGCCCGTTGCCGCATGCCGATCATGGTCATGCCATGCGCCACCGATCTCCTCATTCCACCCCGACATGCCCAATTGCTGAGGGACCTGCTTCCCCGGGCGACCTACCAGGAAATCCCGTCTTATGCCGGCCACTGGGGCTTTCAAGAGGCTGATTTCGTCACCCACCATGTGCGCGCCTTCCTGGACGAGCATGGCCTCTGAGGCATGCTGCAAGGGCACATTTCAAGCAAGAATTCACCGTTGAGGGGCGGCCGGGCTCAGGAGTCGGAGTGCACAAAGGCGGCAGCCCTCTGTCGGGGACGGGGGTGCCCCCACATAGAATTCTCCTCTTTTTCCCCGGGGTGGGGGGAGTGGCTCATACCGCCGGACCCTTGACACTGAACAGATACCATTTCCAGTAAGAGTTCACAATTGAGGGTACTGCCGGGCTCAGTAGTGGGAGTGCACGAGGGCGGCAGCCCTCTGCCGGGGGCGTGGGGGTGCCCCCACAGAGAATTCTCCTCTTTTTTCCTGGGTGGGGAGTGGCTCATACCGCCGGACCCTTGACACTGAACAGATACCATTTCCAGGACACTCGGAGGAAGTCTCATCCCAGATGCTACAATTATTGTTACGTGCGTCTGAAGACAGGCCGGGCCAAGCCCGCAGTCCGGCACAACCTGAGGGATAACCGTGACCCACGCCACTTCGCTAGCAATGCGCCTGAGCCGCCGCCCGCTGCGGGATTTCCTGTTCTTTGGGCTGGCGCTCGCCGTGTTCGTATTGGACCAGTTCACCAAGACGCTGATCCGAGAGCAGTTGCTTCCCGGCCAGTCGATCCCGGAGGACGGCTGGTTCCGGCTGACCCACGTGACCAACACTGGTGCGGCATTCGGTCTCTTCACCAACCAGTCGATGTTTCTGCTGGTCACCACGCTGGTGGGGCTCACCGCCATTGTTGCCTACTACGTCTATCCGCCGGTTAACACCCCCTTCCTGACCATCAGCCTGGGGCTGCAACTGGGGGGGGCAATCGGCAACCTCGTCGATCGATTGCGCCTGGGCCACGTCACGGACTTCCTGGATTTCCGGATCTGGCCCGTCTTCAACGTGGCCGATTCGGCCATCGTGGTCGGTGTGTGTGTGCTGGGTTTCTTCCTGCTCTGGGGCGACCGTTTCTTGGCCCCGGCAGCGCCACCGCCGGATGCTGAAACGGGCACACCATAGGCCTCGCCGGCAAGCCCACCCCAGCTCGCCCCTCAGCGGATGCGCCCCTGCCGCCAGCGGTCCCCGGCCCGCAACCCCCGGCCGGAGCCGGCACCATCGTGCTGACCGTCGATGTCGCAGAGAACCGGCTGGACCGCTTTCTGACCGGCCGTACCGGCCTTTCTCGATCGCACCTGCAACGGCTCATCGAGCAGAACGCCGTTCTCGTAAACGGGCAACCCGGAAAAGCCGGCCGGAAGGTGGAGCCGGGTGATGCCATCACGGTCACCCTGCTCGCTGCTCCAACGGCAACCCCTCAGCCGGAACCGATTCCGCTGCGCGTGGTCTACCAGGATGCGGACCTGATGGTCGTGGATAAACCCGCCGGCCTCACCGTGCATCCTGCCCCGGGCCACCCGCACGGGACGTTGGTCAACGCCATCCTGGCGCTGGCCCCCGGGATTGAATCAACCGAGGGTGCGCCGGAGCGCCCCGGCATCGTGCACCGGCTCGATAAGGACACCTCCGGCTTGTTGGTGGTAGCCAAGAATCTCTCCGCCCACGAGTTTCTATCGAGCCAGTTTCGGGAGCGGAGTACGACCAAACAATACCTGGCGCTGATTGAAGGCCAGCTCGAACCCGAGCAGGGGGCAATCGAGGCCCCCATTGGACGGGACTCGCTGCGGCGGCAGCGCATGGCGGTGATGGACCGGGGGAAACCGGCCCGGACCACCTACCGCGTTCTCAAGTATCTGAAGGACCACACGCTGGTCTTGGCCGGGCTCGAAACCGGCAGAACGCACCAAATCCGTGTGCATTTCGCCGCGATTGGACACCCGGTCGTAGGCGACTCCGTGTATGGACACCGCTCAGCGTGGTGTGCTCGCCAATTCCTCCACGCCCACGTGCTCGGATTTCTGCGGCCCAGCGATGGGCAATACCTCGAACTGCGCTCGGAACTGCCGGACGACCTCTCCGCCGCCCTCGAAATCGCATCGACTTGAGCCAAACCGGGTAACTGCTCAGTCTCGAGGGGCCGCATCCCGGTCCCACCCCCCCCGAGAAAAGAGAGAGGTTTTTTGGGGGACACCCCACGCCCCGGCAGGATGGCTCCGCCCCCTGCACCCCCGTGTGGGGGACGTGCCCCACCAAACAATTCCCTCTTTTTTGGGGGTGGGGTGGGGCTCGCCGGAGCCGAGGCAGTGATCAAGTAGCAACTGGTCCCCTGATGACTGAGCAGTTACCAAACCGGCCGGCCGGCGCATTCAGTCGGAGGTGAGCACGACCGACAGCAATCCGCCGCTGTCGAAAACGAAGACCATGGTCTGACTCAGGAGCAGGGCCCGGGTCAGGCTGCGGGCCCCGCTGATCAAAACGGCATGCGATGGGCGTGCGGATCCACCACACTGGCTCCCGATACCAGAAACTGATCGCCCAACACACCAGCGTCGACGCCGGGCCCTATCATGCAGTTCCGGCCCACCCTCAATCCCGGAGGCAACTGGGCGCTCTTCCCCACCAGCGTGATCCCGGTGTTGAGGTGGCTCGGATCCTGTCGGTTGGGCGTGTAATCGTCGCCCCAACCCAACTGAGACCCGTGGCCGACGACCACCTTCTTGTCGACGATACAACGATCGATGGTGGCGCCCCTTTGCACCACGGTATCGTTGAACACGATGGAGTCGCGGATCACCGCCCCCTCCTCCACCCGCACGCCCGGGGACAATATGGAGTGGTCGACATATCCATCCACGATGCACCCTTCACAGATGATACTGCGGCTGATGTGCGCGCGCGGGCCGATCTTGGCCGGCGGGTAGTTGTACGTCTTGGTCTGAATGAGCGCGTCCGGGTCGTAGAGGTTCAGCTCCGGCAGGTCCAACAACAGGTCCATGTTGGCCTGCCAGTACGCCTCCACCGTTCCCACATCGCGCCAATAGCCCCGGAACGGATAGCCAAATACCGCATCCTTTTCCACCATCGCAGGCAGGATATCGGCGCCAAAGTCGTGCGAAGTCTTTCGGTGGGCATCCTCGATGAGGCGCTCCCGCAGCGCCTCTTTGTCGAAAACATATATCCCCATAGACGCCATGTTGCTTCGGGATTCCTCGCTCTTTTCCTCGAAGGCTTTCACCCGTCCGTGCTCATCCATCACCACCGTGCCGAAACGGCCCACGTCCTGCCAGGGGACCTCGGTCACGCCGATGGTGACCGCAGCGCCGGAGGACCGGTGGAAATCGATGATCCGGTAGCGGCCGCCGAAGGGCACCGCCGGCTTAGCTCGCTCCTGGGAAAGGATGCTGAGACGCTCGCCCTGCCCCCCAGAGAGGATCATAGCGACGACTTGACGTTTTCGCATCGGCGCCTCCTTTCCCTGGATTAGGCCCGGCCAGGTGGGAATGGCTAGGGCAGCGGTGAGCACCGGCGTAGTCATCAGCGTAGCACCCCCCTTGGCCGGATTCAAATATCGGACAAGATCCAAAGCCCTTTGAACCCGGCCACAATCAGTATCGCCAACGTCCGTTTCCGGACGATTAAGAGGAGGTTACGCGATTGTTAATTTCCGGCATCGGGCCACCCATGACCATCTTCCAGGCTGCGTCGTCAGTCCGCCGATTCCATCTGCTACACTGGTGCCGCAAACTCGGCCAAGGTGATGCTGATTCCCCGCTTTTTCTACGGCTGGTACATGGTGGCCGTTGCCTACCTCAGCCTGTTCCTCACGGCCAGCGCCAGCACGACCCTCAGCGTGCTCATTCCCACCATGAGCGGCGACCTCGGCTGGAGCGTGAGCACGTTGGTCGGGGCGTCCAGCATCGGGGTCGCCATCGGCGCGGTGATTGGCCCCTGGATCGGCAGAATGGTTGACCAACGCGGACCCAGAGTGATGATGACCATCAGCATCTTCACCCTCGGCTTGGTTTGCGCCCACACCGGGGCCGTCACTGAACCGTGGCAATTGTACCTGGGCTTCGGCGTAATCGGGGGGATCTGCCGCACCGGATCGATGTACATCGGACCGGGCGCACTGCTGGCCAATTGGTTCCTCAAGAAACGAGCGACGGCCTCAGGCCTCGCAGCCCTGGGTCCACCCAGTTGCAGCATCGTCATCCCAGCGTTCACCACCATGACCATGGCAGCGTTCGGGTGGCGTGGGAGTTGGTTCGTCTACGGCGCGATCTGCATGTTTCTTTTCGCTCCACCCGTGGGATTACTGGTCCGGCACCGTCCCGAGTCCTTGGGTTTGCTCCCGGACGGCGCCGCCACTCCGATCACACTCCCCGGTTCCGGCCAGCCCCCTCCGGCCCCGGTTCCAGAGGAAGACTGGACCCTCCGAGAGACGTTGCGAAGCAGGGGATTCTGGCTGCTCGCTGTTTCAATGGCGCTGATCGGTCTCCTGCCCAACACCATCTTCGTGCTGCAATTCTCCACCTTCAAGGCGCAGGGGCTTCCCGACAGCGTCGCCGCGGGGTGCGTCGCCATATCCGGCCTCACGCAGGTGGTCAGCCGCATTTTCGTTTGGACGCCGCTGGTGGGCCGGTTGGGCGTTCGGCGCGGCCTGTTCGCCTGGTCCGGACTCATTCTGGTGGGTGGACTCTCGTGGGCCGTTTCGGAAGGCGAGTTCATGGCGTACACGGTCTCAGCGTTCATGGGACTGGGTCTCGGCGGCAACCTGCTGCTTCAGTTGATGGTGTGGCCCGAGTACTTCGGGAGGAGGAACATCGGGGCAATCATGGGGGCCGCCAATATGGTGCTCGGGTTCTCGCAGGCGGCCGGGCCGGTCCTGTCTGCCGGGATCGTCGACCTCACCGGCAGTTACAGCGTCCTCTACTTCGTCCTATCAGCAGTGGTCGCAGGCGGCATCGTCATCCAAGTGGTATCGCGCAAACCAACGCGCGCGCTTCGGGCAGTGGCCGCCTGAGAACGAACTGCGGTCGGTAGGGCTTTATTTCAAAGGAGTTGCACATGGCATTCATTGTCGACACGCACATGCACCTGTTGGCCGCTGACCTGGAGCGTTATCCCCTGGCGCCAATCGGCGGTCAACAATCGCCCTGGTCGAGGGGGGCCAGCCTGACTCCGGAGCAGTTCATCGCCATGATGGACGCCAGCGGAGTCGCAAAGGCCACCGTAGTGCAGGCCTCCACCAGCCACGGCTACGACAACCGCTACACCGCGGACAGCGTGGACCGCTATCCTGACCGGTTTGTGGGGGTGGTCTGCACCGACCCACTGTCGCCCGACGCACCCGACACCCTCAGCTACTGGATTAAGGACCGGGGCATGCGGGGGGTGCGGCTCTTCACGACGGGCGGCAGCCTGCCGGAGACCTACTGGCTCGACCAGCCTGAGACCACGCCGTTCTTTCAGCGGGCCCGGGAGCTGGGTATTCCGGTGGACATCCAGATCAAACGCACCGGAATCGGCATGGTGGTGAACCTGGCCAAGCGCTTCAGCGATGTGCCGATGCTCCTCGACCATATGGCGGGCCCGCGGTTGGAAGACGGCCCTCCCTACCACCAGGCCCAGGCCCTGCTGGACCTGGCCCAGTACCCCAACATTTACCTCAAGTACTCCACCGACAACCTGAGAGAAGCGGCCAAGGGACGCTCGACGCCCCAAGACCTGCTGCGCACGCTGATCGACCGGTTCGGCCCCAGCCGCATGATGTGGTGCTCCAACTTCCCGGCATCGAAGGGCGACCCAACTGACCCGTTTGGCTCGCTGGTAAAGCTGGCACAAGACACCCTGGCCTTCGCCTCACCCGATGAGCAGGCGTGGCTGCTGGGCGAGACGGCGGTGTCGCTCTACCCAGACCTGCGGAAGCCCTGATGCTAAACTGGTCACGCAGGGAGTGAGAATCCACGCGACGATCGGTGAACCGGCCGCAGACTCCTACGCGGGGTGGAGGACGTGTCATGACAACACAAAAGACCCTGATAACCGCCGAGCAGTTGCTCGCAATGCCCACCGGGATGGGCGAGCGTTATGAATTGATCGCCGGGGAGTTGATCACGATGCCGCCATCAGGGGGACAACACGGCGTGAGCAGCGTGGCTGTGGCGCACGCCATTAAGTCGTTCGTCTTGGCGAACCGGATTCCCGGTGTCGTGTTCGGAGCCGAGACTGGGTTTTGGCTGCATCATGGCCCCGACACCGTACGCGCCCCAGACGCAGCTTTTGTGCGCGCCGAACGCTTCGCCCGTGGTCCCGTTCCCGCTGGCTTCGTCGAAGGCGCGCCGGAACTGGTCGTTGAGGCGGTGTCTCCCAGCGACACCGCCGCCGAGGTGCAGGCGAAGACCGAGGCGTGGTTGGATGCCGGGGCAGAACTCGTGTGGCTGCTGTATCCCCAGACCAGATCCGTGACCGCGTTCAAGTCCCGTTCAGATATCCGGGTCCTTTCGGGCGCAGACACCCTGACCGGCGAACCGGTGCTGCCCGGATTTTCCGTGGCGGTGGCAGACCTCTTCCGGTAGCGCTTCCTTCATATGAGATCAGACCAACCTACCCCATTGTTGCACTGAGGCGGGACATCATGAGGCTGTACCCGACGGCGAATCCGCCGGGGAAGCATTCTGCAGGAGTTCGCTGAGGGCTTTAAGCCAATCGTTGGCGGCGGGCAGGAGGGCGCTGGCGTGCTGGTAAGACTGGCGGGCGGCGTCGACGTCGCCGCGATAGCACTGCTCTAGCCCGATCAGCACGTGGGCCTCGCCGTGGCCGGAGTTCAGATCGAGGGCACGCCGGGCTTCGCGCATCGCGGCCTCGCCGACGTTGGCGAGGAAGTAGCCGCGGGCGAGGAGGACGTGGCCGTCGCCGTCCCGGGAGCGGCGCTCCAGCAGCGCCTCGCCGCGGCGGATGAGGCGGATGGCATCGATGGCCTCGGCGGCGGCCTGGGGATCGGAGGCCTGAGCCTCGCGGGCGATCTCCTCAGCACGGTCGACGTCACCCTGTTCCAAGGCCTCTGCTACTAACTGGGTCCCGATCTCCGTAACTTCACCGCGCGAGGGATCGGCCATGAATTGTGCTCCTGCGAAGAAGATGAGCGCCCCGGTCGCGGCGAGGCCAATGTTATCGCGAAATCTAGAAACCTCGTTCGCCCCGCCAGCGCTTGATCCATCCGGTGTGCTCTGCTTCATGCTGACTTCGAAGGGGAGACGCGCCATAGAGCGAAGTATCCAGTCCTCGCGCGGTTGCGGGCGAGATCGCGTCGAGCAGCTTCTGCCTCGACGTCGCGAGCTCCCACTTCACCTGGTCGACCGACAGAGGCAGCCGCAGGTCGTGTCCCAGCGCATTGTAGGCCTCATCCTGGCGATCGGCCATACGCCAGGCTGAGGCGTGGCCAGCGGAGATGCGCACTATCTCACTTGCCCGGACGTCATCCCAGAGCGCGAGGTGAGCGAGGTGATCCTTGACCGACCAGTCATCGAAAGAGGGTTCGGTCACCCGTTCGTCGCTGAGCCCATCGATGGCAGCGAGCAGAACCTGCCGCGTCTCCCGGTAGTACTGTAGTAATGCTTCTCGATCCTCGGCCATGCGTCTCTCCTGCTTCCGAAGTTGGTCGGAGGCAACTTAGACTCGCTCGTTTCGCCTACTTGAACCCGTGCATCCATGAGGGGATGAATTCGTCCAAGCCGAAGGGCCGCGGCAGTATCTTCTGGTCCACCGCGAACTTGATGAGCGTCTCCAGCCCCTTGCGGTTGGCCTCGACGCCGTAGGGCAGGGGGTCTCCGCCACCCAGGATCGCCATGGCGCGGGCCCGGTTCTCGTCTTCGGCGTTGGCCGGGCCGCTGGACCTCAGCCGCTGGACGTACAGGTCCTTGGATGCTCGCAAGGCGTTGAACAGCTCTTCTGCCACCCACTGCTCCGACTGCAGCACCTTGTCTTGGATCACCACCGTGTGGTTAACCGGATAGATGCCGTTGCGCTTATACCAGTCTGCCGCGGCCTCATTCGGGTTGTCGATCAGGTAGCGAATATCCGGCGTCGAAGGGACCCCCGCCCCGATGGCGGCGTCCACCTCACCCGCCTGCAGCATCCCGACCAGCGTCTCACCCTCAGGCGCCCGCACCACATTCGATGGGGAAACATACTCCTGCACGTGGGGCTCTTCGAAGGTCACCCAGGTGACCTTACTGAGATCGACGCCATACTCAGAGGCCAGGATGCCGCGGTTCCACACACCAGCGGTGACGGTGTAAGACCGCACCGCCACCCGCTTGCCCTCGATATCCTTGGGTTTGGCGATGCCGGACTTAACGTGATAGGTGATAGCCGCGTGGTGGAAGTTGCGGGCGACCACCACCGGGATCATGGTGAAGGGCTTGTTGAACGCCCGAGCCGTCAGATAGGTGGTGAGGGCCAGTTCGGAGATGTCGAAGGCCAGTTCCCGGCACATGTGGGGAAACCCCTTGATGATGTCCGGCCCCACATCCACCCAGTCCAGCTTGATCCCCCTGGGGTTAACGGTCCCGTTCTTGAGCGCCTCGGTGTGGCCGTAGCTGCCGAGGGCAGTCCGGTAAACCAGGGTCTTGGCGGCGGTGGTCATGATGGGTGCCTCCTCGATACATCGTTCTCCGTGGACTCTAGAACCCACTCCCGGTGATGTCAAGTTCGAATCGGCCGGGTAACTGCTCAGTGTCCGGAGACGAGTTGGCGCCGGGAGGCGATAACAACCGTACAGCTACCCCACCCCACCCCAGAAAAAGAGAGGGTTTGTTGTTGGGGTCACCCCCAACGACTCCCGGCAAAGGGCGGCTGCCCTCTGCACGCCTGCTTCGAAGATTTCTGAGCCATGAATCCCTGAGCAGTTACCCCATCAACGATGCTCCGACGTCTCTTCGAGGAACGAGCGCACCAGATGATTGAACACCGTGGGCTGCTCGAAGTAGGGGGAATGCCCGGCGCTCTCCACCACCGTGCAACGGGAGCCGGGCACCAGCGACGCCGCCAGCCGCACCGCTTCCGGCGGGTACAACACATCCTCAGCCCCGACGACAAAGAGCACCGGGCGCTGAAGGGCCGCCAACTGGACCGGGGTTACCGCCGGGAGGCGTCCGCCCAACGAGCGCCGGTCGTACTGGTTGAAGCTGGCCACTTGGGTGTACAACTCGGCGAGTTCTGGGCGCCGCCGCCGGAATTCACCGCACAGGACCCGCTCTTGCTGCGATAGCTGTTCGGTCGCTGCGGCGGCGGCACTGATGACCTCGTTGTAGCGTCCGGGAAGGTCCAACGCCGGCAGGCTGTCGGACAGCACCAGCGCCGCCACCCGCTCGGGATACGCCAGCGTGAAGGCCAGGCAGGTATGCCCGCCCATCGATTGGGAGACCAGCGCCGCGCTTGCGATGCCGAGGTGATCGAGCAATTGACGCAGGTCC
The DNA here is from genome assembly GCA_009692945.1 of Dehalococcoidia bacterium. GTDB lineage: Bacteria > Chloroflexota > Dehalococcoidia > SHYD01 > SHYD01 > SHYD01. The sequence goes on from SHYD01000015.1 coordinate 31,471, forward strand.
TCGACGAAGGCGGCGCGCCCCGGCCGCTGGGACGACTCCGCGCTGTTGCCAAAGCCGCGGTGATCGAAGGTGATGACCCGGTACCAACGGGACAGAAAGGGGAGTTGGAAGGCCCACGATGCGTGGTTGCCTCCGACGCCGTGCGCCAGCACCACGTCCGGCCCGGAGCCATGAACCTCGTAGTACAACTCTGTCCCATTGACCGGCGCTTTCGGCATGATGAACTCCTCGATCGGTTCCAATATCTACCGGAAGGGCAGCACCAAGCTGCTATGCTACCATGCGGCTTGGGGCGCCGTCCTCGTTCGCGCCAAGCCCGTAAGCGTTCACTGAGGGGCGGCCGAACTCAGAAGTGGGAGTGCACGAGGGCGACAGCCCTCTGCCGGGGGAGTGGGGGTGCCCCCATAGGAGTGGGCACCTTTTGACTTCATGCCTGGATGAGGGTTTTGGGACGGGGGTGTGAAGAGGGGGCGAAGCACCTTCTGCCGGGGTGTGGGGTGTCCCCACACACAAACGAAATGGGTCGGAGGGTGGGAAGTACTGCCTTGGAGGTTGTCCGACGAGAAACCTGCCCACTCCTATGGGGTGCCCCCCACATAGAATTCTCCTCTTTTTTCCTGGGGTGGGGGGAGGGGCTCACATCCCCCGAACCCCCGACACCGAATAGATACCCAAGCCCCTAATTGCCGCGGACCGTAACGCCTGGGAGGAGAAGCGAACATGGTAGCTGACCAGCAGTCTGCAGGCATTGTCGGGTGCGGGGCGATCGCCCAGGTGCTGTTGCGGGCCGCAGACGAGCGCGCTCTGCCCTTCCGTTTTTCGGGAGTGAGCAGCCGGACCGAAGCCAGCGCGCGGGCATTCCTCAACACCCTCGCGACGCCGTCCCCACCGTTTCTGGATCTGCCTGCCCTCATCGCGTGCTCGGACCTCATCGTCGAAACCGCCGGCGGCCACGTGGTGCCGGAACTCGCACAACTGACCTTCACCGCCGGCAAGGACCTCATGGTGATCAGCGTCGGCGCACTGCTCGAACACCCCGAGATCATCGACCAGGCCCGCCGCACCGGGCGCCGTCTCATCGTCCCCTCGGGCGCGATCGCAGGTCTGGATGGGATCAAAGGAGCCTGTATGGGCCGGGTGGATTTCGTTCGGCTCACCAGCCGCAAGCCACCCCGTGCCCTGGAGGGCGCCCCCTATCTCACCGCCCGAGGCCTTTCGGTGCTCGGTCTCAATGAGGAGCGGGAGCTCTTCAGGGGCAGCGCACGAGAGGCGTGCAAAGGGTTTCCCGACAACCTCAACATCTCGGCGGCAATCAGCCTGGCCGGCATCGGGCCCGACCTGACCGAAGTGCGGATCATCGTGGCTCCGGGGCTGGAGCGCAACTGCCACGATATTGAGGTGGAGGGGGAGTTCGGCCGGCTGAGGGTGCACATCGAGAATATCCCCAGCCAGAACCCCCGCACCGGCCGGCTCACCGCGCTCTCCATCCTCCGCAGCATCATCGACGCCACCTCCACCGTCCGCATCGGGACATGACAGACGACAGAACCACACGGCCGGTTCCAGGAGGGGCGACCAATGACACAGGAGCAGCGATCTCCATCCCCGGATGCCACGGCCCGATGGGACCCCCATCAATACTTCCGGTTTTCTGATCATCGCCTGCGGCCAGCCCTGGAGTTGATTGACCGGATCAACCACCCATCACCCTCGCTCATCTGTGACCTGGGCTGTGGCACGGGCCAGGTGACGCTCCTGTTGGGCCAACGCTGGCCCGCCGCCCGCGTCATCGGCGTCGACAACTCCCCGGAGATGCTGACTCAGGCAAGGCGGAATCCGGGAGCGGCGGCGTGGGTGGAGGTGGACATCGAACGCTGGGTACCGTCCGAAGCGCCAGACATCATCTACTCCAACGCCACCCTGCATTGGTTGGACGGGCACCAGACGCTATTCCCGCGCCTGGTGAGCTTCCTGAAGCCCGGCGGCGTGTTGGCGGTCCAGATGCCCCTCAGTTGGCCGATGCCCTCCCACCGGCTCATGCGAGAAACTCTGGCAGACGGTGGGGCTAATGGCGGTCCCCTGGGGAGCGAGGGGTTGCGGCGGGAAGCCGCACGGGACTGGGTGGCCCCCGCCGCGGCCTACTACGACCTGCTGACTGCCGGCGCCTCCACCGTGGACATCTGGGAAACCCAGTACCTCCAAGTACTGGAGGGTCCCGACCCGGTGCTGGAATGGGTCAAAGGCACCGGCCTCAGACCGGTCCTGCTCGGTTTGGAGCCAATGGAGCGCGACGTCTTCCTGGCCGCCTACAAACTTCGCCTGCGCTCGGCCTACCCGGCCCGGCCAAACGGGGAGACCATCTACCCCTTCCGGAGGCTGTTCATCGTCGCAACGGTCTGACACCTCGGGGTTTGGGCCTCGTTGTTCCGGAAGACTACGAATAGCGAATGCGCGGGTCGAGCCAGGTATAGGAGATGTCGACCACGATATTCACCACCACGTAGACCGCCGCGAAAATCAGGACCACCGCTTGGACCACCGGGTAATCCCGGAACTGTATCGACTCGGTCAGCCAGCGTCCCATGCCGGGGACGTTGAAGATGATCTCCAGCACCAGGGCGCCGCCCAAGAACCGCCCGATGCGGTTGCCCAACAGGGTCAACACCGGGATCAGGCCATTCCGCAGCGCATGCACCAGCACCACCTGCCGCTCCCGCAACCCTTTGGCGCGGGCGGTTCGAATGTAGTCCTGACGGATGACCTCGAGTAATTGCGACCGCAGCAGACGCATGACCGACGCCGATTGGGCGATGCCCAAGGCCAGCGCAGGGAAGAACAATTGCTGGAGATTGTTCGCCGGGTTGTCCAGGAACTGAGCATATCGCAACGGCGGCAGCCACCGGAAGGTCTGAAGCAGGAAAAAGAGCATCAGCGTCGCCAGGAAGAATTCGGGGATGGCCAACCCGAGGGTTGCGAAGAACCGCCCGGCGACATCCGCCACGCTGTTCGGCTTCAACGCCGAAATCACGCCGATGGGTACCGCAATCAACAGTGAGATGAGGAATCCCAGCAGCGCCAGTTCGATGCTGATCGGAAGCCGGCGCGCCAGCTCGTTGCCGATGGCCTCGTGGGAAAACAGTGAGACGCCGAAGGACCCGCTGAGGATGTCCTTGACCCACAGCAGGTACTGCTCCGGCAGCGATCGGTCGAGGTTCAGCGTACGGCGGAGCGCCTCGATATCCGTCGCCCGGGAGCCGCCGGAGGAGTTCCCATCCTGGCCTAAGATGATATAGGTGATGTCCCCAGGCAATACCCGCATGATCAGGAAGATCACCAGCGAGGCCCCCACCAGTGTTGGGATCGCAAACAGCAACCGCCGCAGTATATAGCCCCGCATGCCGCCCCCCTAATGCCCCTGGCCGCGCAGCGACGGGTCGAGTTCGTCCCGCAGGCCGTCGCCCAGCAGGTTGAACCCCAGCACCGTCAGGGTGATGGCGACACCGGGTGCAATGGCAAGCCACGGCTGCCGGACAAAGTTGGCCCGCGCATCCATCCCCAGCATCGACCCCCAGGTCGGCTGGGGCGGCGGTGGCCCCAGCCCCAGGAAGCTCAGGGAACTCTCCACCAGGATGGCCAGCCCCAGGTCGATGGAGACGAGGATGATCGCCGGCGCCAGCACATTGGGAAGCACGTGCCGGAACATGACACGGGGGCCGCTGCCCCCAATCGCCCTGGCCGCTTCCACGAAGGCCCGCTCCCGCAATCCCAACACCGCGCTTCGGATAACCCGGTTCGTGGTCGGGATGAGCGCCACCGCCAGCGCGATGACCACGTTGTTGAGCGAGGAACCCAACGCCACCACCAGCGCCACGGCCAGAATGAGGAGAGGAAACGCCTGCAGAATGTCCATCAGGCGCTGGACCGCGGTGTCGAACGCCCCCCCGATATAACCCGAGACCAGGCCGGTGACCGTGCCGATCCCCACTCCGAACAATGTGGCGAAAATGCCAACGTACAACGAGACACGGGAGCCGAACAGGATTCGGCTCAGAATATCCCGCCCCAATTGATCGGTGCCGAGGGGATAATCCGCCGAAGGGGGCTGCAACCGGACCGAGAGATTGACCTGCAGCGGGTCATGCGGCGCCAGCACGGGCGCCCCCGCCGCGACGAAGATGAGCACCAGCACAATGATGCCCCCCAGCGCGCTCAGCGGCCGCAGCCTGGCGAAACGAACCGTAATCTGCCACCAGTTGGGACGCGCCAAACTCAGGGGTTGTTGGCGCGCCGTCGCAGGAGACGCGGTCTGCATAGCTGTTTAGCCCATCGTCAAGGAGCGATTACGAGGCCGCCAAATGGGCGTCCCTGCCGAGCACTCTGAGGACTACTTGTCCTTCCACACGTGGTCCACCCAGTGGATCAGGCCGCTGGCCTGGGGCTCGGCGGTCACGTTGTGGAATCCCTTTCGCCAACTCCGGTACCACGGCGCCCGGTAAAGGCTCACCGCGGCGGCGTTTTCATCCAACAACTCGATGGCCTGGCGGATAACCTTGACTCGCTCGGTGGTGTCCATGGAACGGCTAGCCGCCTGGATCAAGTTCTCCATCTGCGGCGAAGTCCAGCGGTGACGCGCTTTCGCCTCGCCCGCCACGAAATTGAACAGACAATCGCCCGGGTCCGGCCCGGCGCACAATTGCGGCGAAGAGGAGACTTCGTAATTGCCGTCGAACTGTTGCTTCAAGAAGGCCGCGCGGTCGATGGGTTCCACTTTGGCCGTTACCCCGATGTCCTTCAGTTGCTGCTGCCACACCATGGCGTGCTCCACGTCCAAGCCGCCCTGCTGAGCGATGATGGTGAAGGCCAGGTTGCTCTGCCCGGCCTCCGACAGCAGCCGCCGTGCCTCAGCCTTATCCTGGGTCTTGTCGGCACGGTAACCCGGCCGTTTCAGGACGTCCTCGCTGGGAAGCCCATAGGGCGCCCACGCCGAAGGGATCCATGCTTGGACGGTGGAACCCTTCATGTTGGAGACCTTGACCAGATCCTGCCGGTTGGTGGCAAGGTGCAGCGCCCTGCGGACCCTGACATCGCTAAAAGGGGCCTTTTCGGGGTTGATCTCGAACCAGGGTGCGAAGCCGCTCGGAGCTTCGTCGAATTCAAATTGTCCAGCAGCCTTCAACTGTTCGACGTCGGTGTCATCGAGGTAGATGCCGCTCTCATCGAGCTGGCCGGCCAGCATGGCAGCGGTGCGGGTACGGTGATCCAGCAGGAACAGGAACTGGACCTCGTCGAGATAGGGCAGTTTGTTCCCATTCTTCAGCACCTGGTCAGTGAGGAAGTAGTTGGGGTTGCGGACCAGGGTTCCGCCCACGCCCTTGGTGTACTCCTTCAGCATGAAAGGCCCGGTGCCTATTGCCAGCTTCGAGTCGGTCAGCCCGAGGCCGATCAGACCCTCGGGGTTGGTGGAACTCTTGGACGCCTCCACCGCTTCCCTCGCAGGGTAGGTGATGTTGGGGTTGGCCATCGTGGTCAGGAAGTCGGCCGACGCCTCCTTCAGGGTGATGGTGAGGGTGGATGGCCCGGTGGCCTGGACCTTGGCGCCATAGAACCGGGTGAGGTCGTTGAGCTGTTTGACGAATTTGGGGTTCTTGCTGTCGAAGCCCTCACCGTCGGTCAGCACCCAGCGGATATCTTCCGCGGTCAGCGCGCGCCCGTTCAGCGGCGCCTTGTCATGCCATTTGATGCCCTGGCGGATCTGGAAGATGTAGGTCTTCCCGCCGTCGGGCGTCTCCCACTTTTCGCACAACTCGCATACCAGAGGACTGGCCAAGGCATTTTTGTTGAACGGCCGTCGCAGCAACTGGCTGTAGACCAAACCGTGGATGTGGTAGGACTGCCCGGATACCCCGGTCTGCCTCGGGTCGTAGGAGGGGAGTTCCTGGCCGCCGGCCCGCATTCACAACACCCCGCCATACTGGGGCGCCGCTCCCACCGTGGTGCTGGGACTGCCTCCCGAACTCGGCGCGGCCTGCTGCTGGGCGCCGCAACCCGCCGCCAACAGGAGCGGAACCACCGACAGACTCAGAACGATGATGCCCTTGCCAAGCCGTTTCATCATTGGAACATCTCCCGCAGCATTCATGACAGACCGGAAGCCGGCCCGTTGAGGAAATAGCACCACCAGCGGCGGTGGAGCCACTAACGTTATTACAGACAACGCACGGCGGTGCTTCTTGTCGATTAGGACATCCTACACCCTCCACTGGTTTGGGTCGAGATCCGTCGGCAACGGAATGAAGAGGCTGCGGCGCGGGCCCTCGATCTCCCTGGTGATGTGGCCCTGACCGGTGGTGTCGTCGGCCAGCATGATGTCACCTGGCCCGAAGCGGCGCTTCGTCCCGTCGCCGCACTCGATCTCCGCCAGGCCACTCAGCGTCACCACGAACTGGCGGTGAGGCGCCGAGTGGAAGTCGTACAATCCGCCCACCGGGGTCACCCGGAAGATCACCCCGGAGGACGGGACCTCCTCCGACTGCTCACCGTAGCCCCGGGGTGAAAGCGGGATATCGAGATCGGCGAAATGGGAGCGTCCGTCCTCCCCGGTGTAGATCCAACTGCATCGCATGGGGCGCCTCCGCGATCGTTTCAGTGTTCCTTGAGAAAATCCAGCACCAACCGGTTCCAGACTTCAGGCTGTTCCCAGTGCCCGGCGTGCCCTGCCTCGAGGACCGTGACGAAGCGGTGGTCCGGGATGGGCGCCGCCAGCAGCCTCATGAACGCAGGGGGCGTCAGCAGATCGGCTTCTCCTGCCACCACCAGCACCGGCGCGGCCAGCGTGGCCAAGCGGGCCAGCGTGAGGGGCTGGTCGGGCAGCCGGCCTCCCCAGGGCATATCGGCAGGCCGGCTGCTGTGTTCGATCTCGACCCAACGCCTGACCCCCTCAGGATTGGTCCCCCGGTAGCCCGCGGAAAGTTCCCGCAGGAACACCGGCAGCGCCTGGATCTCCGCGGGACGCAGCCGGTGCTGCACCTCCAGGTACGCCTCGTCCTGCACCCCACCCACGGTGTTGGCCACCACCAGCGACCGGACCCGTTCGGGGTGGGTCAGTGCATAATCGAACGCAGTCACCGCGCCGGCGGCGGTGGCCACCAGGTGGAGTCGTTCGGGCCCCAACAGGTTCAGCAGCGCGTCCATATCTTCGGTATCGGTCCGGGCTGCCGGCGCGGCCGGATCCGGCGTCGAGCGGCCCCACTCCCGCCGGTCGGCAGCGATACACCGGTACCCAGCCGCTGCGAACGCAGGAATTTGGTAGACCCAACTTTGGCTGGTCCCGGAGAAGGCGTGCAGAAACACCACCGGGGGGCCGCTGCCCCCTGAATCCTCGTACCACAGCCGCACCCCGGGCAGGTCAGCGTACGGCATGGGTCTGGGCGCCGGCGTGCGTCATGTTAACCAGCACGAAGTGAGCGTTGAGGATTCGCAGACCCTTGCGCAGGTGTGAAGAGGGCGGCAGCCCTATACCGGAGGGTGTTGGGCGGTGTCCCCCCAAGAACAAAACCTCTCTTTTTGGGGGGTGGAGTGCCAAAACAAATATGACCGCCGGCAACGCATTCCCCCCAGACCGAACTCTTAGGTTAACCACGGTCATGGCGCCTCCCGTCGCAAGGTAGCCGAGGTGGCGGGCGAAGTCAACCACGGACCGCCAGCCGAAATTTATCCGCAGATGACGCAGATCTTCGCAGATTCAGAAAGGGTCGAATTTCAGCGCGACCGCCGGGCTTGCTCTGAAGAGCCTCGTGTCCTAGAGTCTCACCAGATCGGGCAGTGCGCGCGGCTAACCAAGCACAGGAGGCAACCCAGTGGCCAAGTTGGTTGAACTCATCGGCATCACCCACAGCCCGCCATACGTGACCCGGTTCCAGGATCCCGGCGAAAAGAACGCCGGAATCCTGCGGGCCAAGGCGGCCGCCCACGAGATGCACGACCGCATGGCCCGCGCCCGGCCCGACGTTCTGGTGTGCCTGGGGAATGATCACCTGTCTCAGGTCTTCATGAACAATATGCCCTGCCTTCATGGTGGTGAAAGCAGACCGGGTGGCCGGCCCGTGGCGGTGGGAGCGGGAAGGCGGGATCCCCTCCTACGAAGCAGCCGTCGACGTGGGACTGGCCAAGGCCATTGTACGCGGCGGGTTCAACCACAGCGTGGATTTTTCCTTCTCCGACGAGTACAAACTGGACCACGCATTCTGCGTGCCATTGAGCTTCGTTCGTCCTGAGGCCGACCTGCCGCTGGCTCCGATCTTATGCAACGTCATGGCCCCTCCGGTCCCACCGGCGCGGCGCTTCTTCGAGGTCGGCACCCGCCTGCGGAAGATCATCGAAGCGTACCCGGAGGACCTGCGGGTTGGCGTGGTCTGCACGGGACATTTATCCCTCGAGATAGGCGGTCCGACCGGATCGGGCAACTCGGCGCCGGACCCGGAGTTCGACGATGCCGCCGTGGACTTGATCGGGCGGGGCGACGTCGATGGCGTACTCCGAGAGTTCACGCCGGAGCGGATGATGCGGGCAGGCAACTACACAGCGGGAGTTTTGAACTTCGTGGCACTGATGGGGCTCGCCGAAGCCCGGCCTGCCGGCCACGCCGAATGCGTCCATTCGGACATCCTGAGCGTTCCCTTTTTCGCCTGGGACTTGGATGGAGGTAGCTGATGAGCAAGTACGAGGTCGACAAGGCGATCATGGCCCTGGCCCACAACGAGGGCTCGGAACCCTTCGAGACGTTTTTGCAGGATCCCGGCAGGTTCCTGGAGGGACGAGCGCTGACGGAGCAGGAGCGCCAAGCGTTCCTGGACCATGCGGTGGATAAACTTTACGCGTTGGGAGCACAGCCGTACATTCTGTCAACGTTGGTACGAAAGCTGGCCGAAGCGGACCGCGCCGCAGGCCGGGACTCGGCGGCACTCCGGTACACCGAGTTGATCCAGCCGTACGGGCGTCCGGATTACTCGACGTAAGGGACAACCCCCCAGATCGGGCAGCCAAAAAGCAATCCACAGATTTACGATGCGTCCGTCAAGATCGCTGCGAATCAGCCTGCCGCGCCCCGAGGCGAACGCACAACCCCATCGGGCCTGAGCGCGTGACCGGGTCATTGCCGTTGTAGGCGTACGGGTTCTGCGTCTGCGCGGCCCGCTGTCTAGCCCGGCAGCGGCACCGGGCCTTCCATCGCTACGTCGATCAGGTACGGCCCGTTGTGTGCGATGCCTTCGCGCAGGGCCGAGGCTATCTCTTCCGGGCGTTCGACCCGACGGGATGGGACGCCCATGGCGTTGGCGAGGAGATCGAACCGCAGCGGCGGGTTGTTCAGGTCGAGCTCGACGAACTTCCGGTCTTTCGCCTTGCTGCCGAGGTACTCCACCATGTTCAGTTTCAGGATACGGTAGCTGCCGTTGCCAAGCATAACGTAGGTGACGGGGATGTTGTGATGCGCGGCGGTCCAAAGCGCGGTGATGCTGTACATGGCTGCCCCGTCGGAGCAGACGCCGACCACCTTGCGGTCAGGCCGGGCGAGCTGTGCGCCCAGGGCACCGGGCAGGCCGGGACCGATCCCGCCACCGCGGCCGTGCAGCAGGCGGTCCGGCTCGTCCGCCTGCACGGCGGCGCGTAAATGCGCCTGGTTGGTGATCGACTCGGCGAAGATCATGCCGTCCTGCGGCAGAGCCCCGGCGATCTCCGACATCAGGCGTGCACCACTAATCGGCATGTTGTCCCAGCTCGCTTGCGCCTGCTCGCGGTAGCGCTCACGTGCCGCGGCGGTTCGCCTCCCGATGGCGGCGGCACGTGCTTCGGCGGCCTGCACGAGGGCGGGCGTGCGGCCCTCGCCAATGAGGGCGGATAGCTCGACCAGTGCGGCCCTGGGGTCGGCCAGGAGCGCCACATCAGCGGGGATGTTCTTGTTCAGCTCCCAGGAGACCGGGTCGATCTGGATCAGCTTCGCCCCAGAGGGGAGGACGGGTTCCGGAGTCGGGAAGATCATCTGGAACACCGGCGAACCGACGGCGAGCAGCACGTCGCAGCTGGCGAGCGCCGCCTTCAGCGGCTTGGGCCCGCCGGTGAACGGGATCGGCCCGAGATTGAGCGGGTGGGAGGCGGGGAAGTTCCACTCGGAGGAGAAGAGTTCGAAGACCGGCGCCCCCAGCAACTCTGCAATTCCCACCAGCGCCTGCTGCGCGCCGCTCAAGGCAACGCGGTCCCCCGCCAGGATCATCGGGCTGCGGGCGTTCAGCAACAGGTCAGCCGCCTCGGCCAGCCCGGCGGCGTCGGGCCGGGTGCGCCAATTGGTATACGCCGCCGGCACGATCTCGACATCCGCCTCCTGGTCCATTACGTCCATCGGGAGCGCCAGGAAGACCGGGCCCTGCGGCGGCTCGGCCGCCACCTTGAAGGCGCGGCGCAACGCTTGGGGCACGTCGTGGGCGTGCTCCACCTGGTAGGCCCACTTGCAGATGGGGCGGGCCATCTCCACGAGCGGACCGCTAAGGTGCGGCTCCATCAAAAGGGAGCGGCTCTCCGACTGGCCGGCGTAGATCACCAGCGGAGACTGGCCGACGCGTGCGTTGTGCATCATGCCGAGGCCGTTGCCAAGGCCGGGAGCAATGTGCAGCTCCACGAACGCGGGGGTTTGGGTGATGCGGGCATAGGCATCAGCCATGGAGACGGCGACTCCCTCGTGCAGGGCGAGGATATATTTCAACTGAGGGTAGTCCTGCAGCACGTCCTGGAACGGCTGCTCCGTGGTGCCGGGATTGCCAAAAAGGTAGTGCGCGCCGTTCGCGATGAGCTGCTGCATCAATGCGTGCTTGCCGGTTAAACGGGGCATGAAGTACTCCTGGAAGCCGATTCTAAGCGTTGGGTCCTGAGGCGCAGAGTACACTGGCGCCGTCCCGTTGGCAACCGCGGTCCGGGGCGCGACCCGATGCAATGGCGGAATCCGCCATCCGACGCCTCTTGAGGGTCGCGGCTGCCGCCCTAGGTGGCTGGTGTCAAATGGACCCACCCGGTAACATTTTTGCGTGAGTTGACACGACGGACCTGGTGAACTGAGCGGCGAAGCCCGACCTGGGCCGACCCCAGCCGACCCGCTGTGGGTGTCCCCGTGCTTGGGTGCGGTCCCGT
>SHYD01000016.1 GCA_009692945.1 Dehalococcoidia bacterium
TGGCGGACCGGGCGCACCCCTTGACCCCCTCCCCGCCGCAGGAGAAATAAAGAGATGGATGGTGAGGGTACACCCCTCACACTCCCCGCCAGCAGGAGACCCGCTGGACACCCCTGGAGGAGATATCGGTTCCTTGTGAGCCACCGCCTGTTCACAGCGGCACCTCCACTCCCCCGGCTGAGGACTGCCGCCCCTCAACAGTGGACGCTCACCGCGCCGCACCCTTTGACAGGGGACCGCGCGGGCGGTAGCTTGGTGCCGTAGGGCCGGTCGGGCCGAAACTCCCCAGGAGGCGATCATGGCTGCCATCGAAGTTCCTCAGGCGATCTTGGACCGCTACAAACAGGTCTGCAGCGCCACCGTGTATAGCGCGGTCCGAAACCGCGGCGCCAACCTCTGCTTCATGGAAGATGTGGTGTGCATGACCCCCGGCCGGCGTTTGGCCGCCCGTGCCCGCACGCTGCGCTGCCTTCCGCCCCGCCCCGACCTGCGGGCCGAGGTAGTCATCGGCGAGCACTCGCCGGAGTACCGGGCCATGGCACTATGCGGCCCCGGCGACGTGCTGGTGGTGGACACCATGCGACAGGCATACTCCACGGTGCTGGGCGACGTGAAACTCTTGCAGCTCAGGAGCCGGCGGGCCGACGGCTTCGTGACCGACGGCGCCATCCGTGACCTGGATGTGGTCTCCGGCTACGGCTTCTCGATCTTCGCCCAGCGCCGCACCCCCACCGCCCGCGAATACGGTGACGCCTACCAGGAGAATGTCGATATCCAGTGCGCCGGGGTGCTGGTGCGCCCGGGCGACGTGCTGGTGGGCGACGATGACGGCGTGGTGGTGGTACCATCGCACATGGCCGAGGAGGTCATCGATTGGGTGGAGATCCATGAGGCGGCGGAGGAGTACGTGAAGGAAAAGATCCTGGCCGAGGGTTGCGCGCCGGGCCGCTACTACCCACCCACCGACGCCACCAAGGAGGAGATGCTGCGGCTCCGCGGCAGGCCTTAAGCGGCTGAAGTTTGCTGCGGAAAGGGGTGTCCAGCGGGTCTCCCGCTGGCGGGGTTTGAGGGGTGTCCCCTCAACGCCTCTCTTTTTGCTCTTCGGGGAGGGGTCGAACGCTGATCGTGTCGCTTTTCATGAACCAGGGTGTGAGCCCGGGGGCGTCTGAATAGGCCGGCAGGTGGCTCATTGACGGGCAAAGAATACCTTCTGGAGGAACGCCATGCTCTACGAACTCCGCAAATACGAGGTGATGCCCGGCAAGCTCCCGGCGCTGCTGAACCGTTTCAGCAGCTTCACCGTCCAGAAGTGGCAGGAGTACGGGATCCGGTTGGTCGGGTTCTGGACGCCCGAGATCGGCGGCCATAACCAGCAGCTCATTTACGCCTGGGCCTGGGAGAGCCACGCAGAACGGATCGAGAAGTTTGGCGCGTGGCGGGCCGACCCCGAACGGGCGAGGGTGTGGGCCGAGACCCAGCGGGACGGCCCGCTGGTGCGGCGGGTGCACAACCTGCTCATGGACCCCACAGACTTCTCGCAGATCGATCTCGGCCTGCCCTACGGCCCGGATGCCGCCACCCGCCCGCCCTACGTCTTCGAGCTGCGGGACTACGAGGCGATGCCGGGGCGGCTGCCCGAGGTGGTCCAACGCTTCCGCGGCTTCACCTGCGACTCCTTCGCCGCCCATGGCTTCCGGCAGGTCGGCTACTGGACGCCTTCGATTGGGGAGCACGACCACCTACTGGTATACATACTCGCCTGGGAGAGCGTGGAGGAGCGCAACCGCCTGTTCGGGGAGTTCCGGGTCGACCCCGAACGGCGTCGGGTGTTCGCCGCCAGCGAGGAGCACGGTCCCATCGTAGAGCGGGTGACCAACGTCCTGATGAACCCCACCGCGTTCTCACCGATGCGGTGATGACAGAGGTAGGGCGGCCACAAAGGACCGCCCCCACCCAGACAGGTTGCCTTTTATCTGGGAGAGGGCGATGGCGCCCAATCCCGCAGCATTCTCCGAGGTTGGAGACACCATCGTGACCACCCCGTGGCAGCGGGAGCATTGGCTGGCACTCTACGAGCCCCAGGGCGTCGAGGCCGGGATCGTCGGGCTGCTGCGCGCCTGGGCGGGCTATGCCGACAACTACCGGGAAACCTACGACCGGCCACTGGGCGACCATCTGGCGCTCGGCCCGCCCTGGGAGGCTACCGGCCTCCAACTGCTACGGCTGCTCGACGGCAACTTGGGGCGCCTCGATTACGCCGAACTGGAGAGCTTCATCCTTGAACGGTTGGCGGCCGAGGGGTTCACGGCGCCGTGATCTGATGGAGGCTCCCCGTCGGCCAATTGCCGTGATAGCGCGCCCGTCACCATCGCCTGTTGCCCTCCGTAGGAGAGTGGTATCCTTGCCGCAGACTCTGCAAGCGGAGGAGGGCCGATGCCCATCAAAGTGGTGGATCTGATGGAGATGGCGGCCGGTCCGGACGCCAAACGGACCAACCTGATCAATGGGCCCCGCTTCAATGCGTGGTTTCACATCTACCAGCGCCCCGGCCAGCACGACGAGATGCACTGCCATAACGCCGACCAGACCTTCTACTGCATCGGCGGCGAGTGCACCATGCGGTTTCCCGATGGCGGGACCTCGGTGCTGCGGCCGGGCATGGTGGCGCTCATCACCGGTGGGTCGTTCTATCAACTGGAGAACTCGGGTTCGGAACCCATGGTGATGCTCGGAGTCCGCGGCGCGAGCGAGCAGGCGGTCCAGACCATCGGCTACGAGTCCCGCGAGGAGTTGTTCCCCCGGGAGGACAAGGCCCCGCCCCGCGGCACCTCGATCCTGGTGTAGGCGGGGTACGGGCTGAGGGCTGATCCACAGATTCCGGAGATATTCGCAGAATCAAATGGGGCCGTAGCGGCGGGTTTCAAACCCGCCCTCGGCCCGCCCGCTTGCCGCCGTCCTTGCCGTGCGGCGGGCCCACCGTTTCTCTTCCCAACTCCGCACTTTGAACCCAGAACTTTGAACTCTAGTTGAAGCTGCGTTCATCTGCGCAATCTGCGGACTATTCCGGTTCCACCAGTTCGAGTTCGGTGGTGATGTCGATCGCCGCCTTCACGCTGAGGTACATGGGGCAGAAGGGGGCGTGGAACCCGTGAACCCGCTCGGCGGTTTCCCACTGGTCCTTGGGCGCTTGCAGCCGGTAGTGGACGCGGATCCGCCGCACCACCAGCACGTTGCCCTCCTTCTCTACCTCGCCGGTGGCTTCTGAGGTGAGGTAGGGTTCGCCCGCCGGAATTTGACGCGCTTCCAGCGCGCCTCCAAAGGTTCCGGTCAGTCAGCCGGCGGTGGCGGCCACCAGGTAATCGAGGGTGGTCGAATGGGGCTGGTGGATATTCAGGTCGGTCCCGTAGTGCTGTGCCACCTCATCGTGGACGCCGAAGATCACGGTCTCGCCCATGGGGAGATGCGCCCGGCGCACCGGGCCCCGGACCCTCTCGATACGGATCTTGGAACGGTAGACGACGGGATCCGGCATGGTGTGCTCCTCGTATGGCCACAGATGTGCATCTTGCGCGCGCTGTCTCCATCGTAGAGTCACCGCAATGGCCGTGGCAAGCGCGAACCATGCCCGGTGCATGGCCGGTATCTATTCAGTGTCAGGGGTTCGGCGGTATGAGCCGCTCCCCCCACCCCAGAAAAAGAAGAGAATTCTATGTGGGGGCACCCCCACTCCCCCGGCAGAGGGCTGCCGCCCTCGTGCACTCCCGCTTCTGAGCCGGCCGCCCCTCAATTCTGCTATGAAAAGGCAGCCTTTTCATAGCCCGGTGGTGTCCCCTGGTCATGGGCATCTGAACTCTTGCCATGCCCGCCGCCATTTGAGGGCTGCCCGCCTGCCGTGGTAATGTTACCTAATTCGTTTGCCCGGTTCCGTGAACTGGAGTGGCCTCGTTAAGTGCCGGGCAATCCAAGATTTAACAAGGAGGGATCATGAACGTGAACAAAGACATCGACCGCAGGGGATTCTTGACCGCCACGGGAGTGGCGCTCGCCGCCATGGCATGCGCACCTTCAGCGGCGCCCGCCCCGGCGGCGCCCGCTGCCGCCCCCGCGCCAGCCGCCGCCAAGGCGGCCTGGGAGGGCGAGTGGGAGAAATTGGTCGAGGCCGCCAAGAAAGAGGGTAAGCTTGCGGTGTTCACCCTCTCGGGCGCGGGCTACCGCAGTGCACTGGGCGAGTTCGAGAAGATGTTTGGCATCACGGTGGAGCACCAGGCCGAGAACTCTTCCTCCGTCTGGGTCCCCAAGATGCAGAAGGAGCGCGAGGCCGGCCTCTACTCCTTCGACATCCTGGTGGTGCCGCCCAACAGCGCACTGATCCGGCTGAAACCGTCGGGCGCCTTCGACCCCATCCGTCCCCTGATCTTCCGGCCCGATGTATTGGACGACAAAGTTTGGCCGGACGGGTTCGACAACCAGTTCATGGACGCCGGGAAGTCGCTGGCTTTCGGTCACAGCATGGAAATCAACCACAACGTGGCCATCGACACCAACCAGGTGCAGCCCGATGAGATCAAGAGCATCCAGGACCTGCTGAACCCCAAGTGGAAGGGCAAGATGGTTATTGCCGACGCCCGTAGCGGCGCCACCTGGCTCTCGATGCAGGTGGTGCGCAGCCGGGTTCCGAACCCGGACGACTACATCAAGCGGCTGCTGGTGGACCAGCAACCCATGTTCATCCGGGACGACCGCCAGCGGGCCGAGACGGTGGTGCGGAGCCGCAACCCCATCGTGCTGGGCATCGTCTACGCCACCATGAAGGAGTTCAACGACGCGGGCGTGGCCAACCACGTCAAGTTTCTGGACCTGCCGGACATGGACTACGCGGTCAGCTACACGGCGCTGTTGTACAACAAGGCGCCTCATCCCAATGCGGCGAAGCTCTTCATCAACTGGTTTCTCACCAAGGAGGGCCAGACCATCTGGAGCAAGGCTATCCCCCTCAACAGCGCCCGGGCCGACGTCGAGATCGTCAATAACCTGGCCTCGGGGGCCCGTGGCACCAAGTACCACTTCATCTCCCGTGAGTCTGAATACGCCAAGCAGGAGGATACCCAGAAGTTCCTCAACAAGATGCTGGGGATCGAATGAGCGATTGAGCCACTGGTGAGGCCGGGTGAAAAGCCGGCCCATTCAACGGCGGCCTACTCCTCGACCAGGAGGGTCACCTCCTGGATGGCTGCTCGCCCGGACTTCGCGAAGGGCCGCGGCATCGGTTGGGCGATGCCGTTCAGGTCGACGCTGCGGCACCGCAGCACATAGGCGCCGGCGGCGACTCCCCTGAGCGTTGCCGACCAATGGGCCACCGTGTACCGCAGCGGCCATGATCGCGGTCGTCCGGTCGTAGCGTCGAACTGGAGCGGGGTCCCGGGCAGAGGGCCGGCGGGCAGCCCGCCGCCCCAGTCGTGCGGAGCGGGCAGGATCTCGGCATCACGCCAGTCACCGCGGGTGAGGTTAGGGTCGTCCGCCGGTAGCGGAGCATCGGCGAGATGCAGCCAGTACTGCACCTTCGCCAACCCCGAAACGCCGACCTGTGCCAGGCCGGCGATGGGGATGGGGTTGCCCGCCTTCGCCCGCTCCGGTACCTGGGAGAAACGGGCGAAGGTCTTCATGGGGCTATCGATATCGTTGTTCGAAAGGCCGTAAGTGTCGTTGGCCCTGAAGTCGTTGGTGAGCACCACCCGCTGTAGCCACTTTACCGACTTGAACCCGTAGGCCTCGGGCACCAACATCCGCACCGGACCGCCGCGCTTGCCGGTCAGGAACTCACCGTTCAGTTTGTAACACAGCAGGACGGGCAGCTCACCCGGCGGGTCCTCGAACACGCGGCCGATCGCCAACGAACTCTGGAACATCTGGTCGGGGTCGTCGTTGTGGTACCCGTAGTAGTACACCCGCCGGACGTTTTCCACCGGCTGCGCCAGCCACAGCACCTCGCGCAGCGGAACACCCTCCCACAGCCCCATGCCCAGCGGTTCGCCGATGTTGTTGCAGGTGACGCCCTTCAGGTACTGCACGGCATGATGCTCGGCGAGGCGCATCAGCCCTTCGAAGCTCAGAGCGGTTCCTGCCGCCCGCGTCAGCGGGCGCTCGATCTTGGCGTCGCTCTCCGGGCCGGCCACGACCTCCAGCAGCCACGTGTCGCGCTCCAAACCGGCAGCACGGCGCGTTTCCAAGGGGAGAGTATACGGCAGGGGATTGCCCCGTTCCACGTCGCCGAACGCCGCTTCTGGAGTCAGGTACCCATGGGGAGCGATGCTGTCCGCTCGCTCCACCCGCGCCCGCATTCGCCCGTCGATGGTTCCCGTTGAGACCGGCGCTGCGTCGGCCGCTCTGATCGCTGGTGTATCCATCTAAAGCCTCCGTCCCCGCCCGAGATTAGGTCTCCACGAGGGCGACCGCCGAGTATGAGTTCACCTTCATCGGCCGGCGGCGTTAGCCCGCCCCGCCCGCCCCCGAAAAAAGAGAGGGGAATTCGTTGTGTGGGGCACCCCCACTCCCCCGGCAGAGGGCTGCCGCCCTCGTGCACTCCCGCTCCCCAGCGCGACGGCCCCTCTACTGTGAACTCATACAACCGCCGAGGCGCCGGTCAGCCCTTCCCCTTGGCCTTCGCCTCCAACCGCGCCTGGAAACGGGACCACTCGACCACGAACCGCTCGTGGCGCCCCTCGCCGATCTTCTCGGTGTCGTCGTAGGCCTCCACCCGAAACACCAGGCGGCGGCCGTCGACCTCCGCCAGTTCCGCCTTCGCCACCACGTCGAATCCCACGGGCGTGGCGGCCAAGTGGGTCATATCGTTCTTGGTGCCCACGTGGTTCCAGCCCTCGGGGAGGTGTCCGGCGAGCGCGGCGGTGCAGGCCATCTCCATCGCCAGCACCAACTGCGGGGTAGAGTACACGTAGACGCCGGTGTGGCCGGTGTGGTGGGCGGTGTGGGCTTCGGTCACGCGCACCCGGTACTCCCCTTTGAGGCCGGGGGCGAGGCTCAGGTCTGCCATGGTTGAGGTCACTCCCAGGTTTGCTCAGCTGTTCAAAATCCGGGCGGGCCGGCATTAGCCACTCCCCGCACCCGAAGAAATAAAGAAGAGAATTCTCTGTGGGGGAGCACCCCCACGCCCCCGGCAAAGGGCTGCCGCCCTCATGCACTCCCGCTCCCGAACCCGATCGGCCCGCTCGCGTGAACACTCCTCTGGTTGCTGCGGCCGATCGTAGCTCGGACGGCCTGGCGCCCCTACCCCAAGCGGCGCTTCGCTTCGCCGTACACCTCGGGACTCAACGGGCCGCGCCGGTAGGCCCGCAGGTTCTGCTGCAGGTGCTCCGGGTTCATGGTGCCCACGATGGTGGTATGCATCGAGGGGTGCGAGAGGGTGAACCGGAGTAGAAACTCGGTCCTCGTCTCCTCCGGCTCCAACAGTCCGTCCAGGCCGGCCTGTTCCCACCTTTGCCAGCGGTCGCCCTGCTGGCTGGCGGCCTCGCCCCGCGGGCCACACCGCCCCGGATGATGGTGCCTGCCCCCGCCTGTGCGGCGGCGGTCATCAAGTCCTCGTGTTCCCGCTCCCATCGCGATGTGATCGGCCAGGTTGGGGATGGTGCCCGACATCCCCAGGAACCGGACCTTACCCTCCCGCTGCAACCCCTTGAGGGTCTCGATGGTCCCGTTTTCTTCGAGTTCCTTGCGGGAGGGGCTGATGTGGACCTGGACCAGGTCCAGGTGATCGGTCTTCATGCGCTGGAGGCTCTGGTTCACGCCGCGTTCGATGTTTTCCCGCGTGAACACGTGAGGCGAGCGTTGTCCCCGGGGGGCAGGCACTGCGCCCACCACGCAGCCGCACTTGCTGGCCAGGAAGTATTCGCTGCGCCGATGAGCCCCTCGCTGAGGCCGTAGTCGATGGAGGTGTCGATGAAGTTGATCCCCTCGTCGAGCACGGCGTTGAGCACGGTATTGGCGGTTTCCTTGCTGATCGCCCGTCCCCGCGGCTCACCCCGCAGTTCCATTGCGCCGAAGGAGAGGGCGGTCACCTCGATCCCGGTGCGTCCGAGGGTGCGGGTGGGGTTGGCGACGGATGTGGTCATGGGGTCTCCTGGTGGTTTCGTTGGGGGAATTGCCGGGATTGCCCCATGCGGGGCTCTCTTGTTGTACCAGAACGCCTGAGCGAGGGCAAAGGGGAACCGGACAGAGTGACCGAACCCGGGGAGGTCTCACGCCGTCCGGTTGAGCAACGGGTTCTCTGTCCGCATGTAGTGACCGAAGCGGCTGAAATCCCGGTCCACGGTGAGGAGCCTCTCGACACCATGGTAATGACACAATGCCGCGATGCGGGCGTCATGCACCCTTGCTCCGATGACCTCCGAAGACTTCAGGATCTCTTCAAGCGTTCGCGAGAACCCGGCTGTTTCGGCCAACAGCACCAGGCTCGGGCTCTCGAGCCAGCCGGCTAGCTGGAGGAGAGCATGACCCATTGCCGTTGGTGGGCTGTAGATACGCGGGTTGGTGACTACAGACAGGAACTCGTAAAGACACGGCCAGGGAATCGCCCATGGGCTGCGACTTTCGGCGAGCTGCGTCACGACCTGATCCGCTTGTTGGTACCAGGGCGAGTCTGCCCGGGATGAGTAGACGAGCACGTTGCTGTCGACGGCGATCATGGCTCGCGCCGAAAGCCGTACGCAAGATCCATGATCGTCTCCCAATCGCCCTCACGGATGCCCGGCTGCAGCCCGTTGCCCCCGGTAAACGGGTGTTTTTTCAGCCGGAACGGTAGCGGTTCGGGGCTTTCGGCCAGCACCCGGCGCAGGCCTTCCTCAACGATGTCGCGGAGGGTCCGGTTTTCCTCTGCCGCCTTCCGTTTGGCTTGTGACAGCAGGTTGGTAGCAATATCTATGGTTGTTTTCATACGGGTAACCATACCACAGGGGCCCACCAGAATGTTAACGGTAAGGGTTCACTGTTGAGGGTCAAGGGCGAACCGTTCGTGATCGCCAAGGCGGGCAAGCCGCTGGTGAAGGTTACCGCGCTGGATGCCCCCGCGGCGCCGCAACGTTTGGGCTTCCTGGCGGGCGAGATCGCCGTGCCCGAAGATTTCGACCGTATGGGCGAAGCCGAGATCGAGGCCCTGTTCGGGAACGGCGCGTGAAGCTCCTGCTCGACACCCAGATCCTGCTGCAGGCGGCAGGCCAGCCCGAGCGGCTCTCCACGGCGGCCCGCAAGCTGCTGAACGACCCGGGCAACGATCTCCTCTTCAGCGCCGCCAGCCTGTGGGAGATCGCCATCAAACGCACCCTGGGACGAGAAGACTTCCGCGTCGAGCCGCGCCTGCTGCGCCGGGGATTGCTCAACAACGGCTACGCCGAACTTCCCGTCACCAGCCAGCACGCGGTGAACATCGACGGCTTGCCCCCGCTGCACAAAGACCCCTTCGACCGCCTGCTGCTGGCCCAAGCCCTCAGCGAGGGCATCACCATCATCACCGGCGACCCGCAACTGGCCCGGTACCCCGGGCCAGTGCGCAAGGTGTAGGCGACGGGCGGCGCATCCGGGGTGTGAGGCAAACTGGAGAGGGCCGGACGCCGAAACGTGGCGCCGCCTACGGCGTTTGACGGCCCCGCTGCCGTCCGGTAGCATACCTGCGAGCCGTCCGGGCGCCGCCCGGCCATTCCCTCCCAGGAGAACCCGCCATGGCCACCATCGAAATGCTGCTCCACGGTTTCACCGTCGCCTCGGACCAGGGGAGCTTCGCCTTCTGCGGCATCTCCCTGATCCGGGGCGCCAAGAACATCGTGGTCGACGCCGCCCATGTGGGGCGCCGCGAACTGATCCGGGAGAAGCTGGCCGTCAAGGGGCTGAAACCCGAGGATATCGACTACGTGTTCCTCACCCACGCCCATTGGGACCACTCCCAGAATGTGGACATGTTTCCTAATGCCAAGATCCTGCTGAACCCCAAGGAGCGGGAGTACGTGAAAAACCCGCGCGCCTCAGACTGGGCCACCCCCAAGTGGACCTCCGCCATGCTGGAAATGCAGCCGATCCAAGAGGTGCGCGACGGGGAGGAGATCGACGATGGGGTGACGGTCATCGAAACCCCCGGGCACAGCCGCGGCACTCAGGGACTGCTGGTGCGCCAGGGCGACCGGGTGGTGGCAGCGTGCGGCGATGCCCTGCCCAACGCTTGGGCCGCGGGACACGGCCTGCCCCGCATCGTCTTCTGGGATGTGGACGAAGCGCGCGCCAGCATTCGCAAGCTGCTGGACCGCGCTCAGGCCTTCTACCCCGGCCACGACCGCCCCTTCGAGTGGCAGGCGGGCCACCCCAAGTACCTGGAGCCCACCAGCATCCGCATCTTCGGCTGGCCCGACATCGGCGAGGGCGAGGGGCCCGGCGGCATGGTGTACGACGCCGGCCAGCCCCGTGAGACGCTGATCGTGGGTAGCGGCAAAGGCGACTGACCGCCGAGGGTTCACGGTTCAGGTTCGCACACGGGGGTGCAGGGGGCGTCGTAGGGGGCCTGGGGGTGTTCCTGGGCGTTCCCCCAGGAATAAAAACTTCTCTTTTTCTTTAGGGGGTGGGCAAACGGCCGGGACGCATCCCCCGTCACTCTTGAATAGACACCGCCCGAGACGTCGGGGGAGAACACCGTGGATCGACTGTGGTTGGGGTTCGGCGCCGGGTTCGGCCTGGTGGGCGTGGCGCTTGGCGCCTTCGGCGCGCACGCGTTGAAGGCCCAGTTGGAGCCACGGATGCTGGACATCTTCGAGACCGGCGTCCGTTACCAGATGTACCATGCCCTCGCGCTGGTCCTGTTGGCGGCATTGGCGGGCCAGTTGCCGGAGGGGCCGGCTGCCTGGGCTGGAAGGCTGTTCGTGGTGGGTATCGTGCTGTTTTCCGGCAGCCTCTACCTGCTGGCCATCTCCGGCGTCACCTGGCTGGGCGCCATCACGCCATTGGGTGGCGTTTGTTTCCTGGTCGCCTGGGCGCTGCTGCTGGTGGCCGCCGTGCGGGGCTGAAGAGGTCTATCGCATGAGTCCCATGGCTGCCGGGCTTCCCCTAGGACCGGCGCCCCTGGGCCGGCCCGAAGAGCGGCCCGCAGGCGTGTGGCGGGTCCGGTGGCGGTTGACCAACCAGACGGAGGCCGGCCTGCGCCTGTTGGAGGCCTGGTTCCCCCACAACCTCTACTTCGCCCCCCGTTGGCGGTTCGACTCGCCAGCATCCGATTTGGCGGCCGGGGAGAGCCTTGAAGCGGCCTTCGACATCACGTGCGGCGAGCCGCCCGGGACGGTGATCGAAAACGCCTTTCTCATCCTCCAGGCATTGGTGCTGGGCGTGCGCTGGCGGCTGCTGGCCCGCCTCACCGTTGTTGTGGCGGCGGACGGGACCCCCATGGCCACGGTCGAGGCCATCACCGCCCAACAGGCTGGGTTTTCTGCCGGGCCGGCGGGTTAGCGGCTACAATATAAATCGTCGGCGCCGCTGCATCAACGCGAGGAGGGGCCATGCCGCTGAGCGAGGACGACCGTACCGTTCTCCGCCGCATGAACGGCTGATACAACCGCTGAAGCGGAGACTTCGAGGAGACCACGGGTATGGTCTCGAACTCGCTTCGGATGGAACTCGGGGAATTCCTCACCGTCCTGCACCGGCTGCGTGAGCAGTCGGGCGACGAACCGGAGTACCAGGAGTTCCGCCGCCGCTTGCCCTCCGGCTGGCCCATGTAGGGTGGTCTGCTAGCCCGTTGTGACCCCAACCACCGGCTGCAGCAGCTTGAGCGGTGCCACGCCAGCCCAGAAGATCCGCTGGCCGGTCATCGCCTGAACGTGGCCGTCCCACTCCAGGTTGAAGGCGGTGATCCCCAGTTTGGCGGCGCGCCGCACCCTGTCCTGAGTGGCCGCGTCGGTGGCCAGGGTCCTGATCAACTCGATCTGTCGGGCGCCGTGGCCCACGTCCTGAGCCGCATGAAG
Organism: Dehalococcoidia bacterium; assembly: GCA_009692945.1. Classification (GTDB taxonomy): domain Bacteria; phylum Chloroflexota; class Dehalococcoidia; order SHYD01; family SHYD01; genus SHYD01. Next base: position 12,006 of record SHYD01000016.1, read on the forward strand.
CCGGTAGGTCTCGCACGCGTGGGGCGAAAAGCCGTAGTGGCCGGTCAGTTCTTGATAGACCGCTGCCGCGACCCCGCCGCTGCCGCCATGCTGGCTCTCCACGAAAGCGAGCATTGCCAGTCCTTCGAGCGCCGAGCGCCGCTGGCAGCAGCCGATAAGCATCTCGATGGCGGCCAGCGTGCCGGGAGAAGGTTCCGCCTGGTCCGCCGCCTCGCGGGTGATCCCCCGGCCTCCAGGAACTGGAGCATGATGTCGACATGGGTGCGGGGCCCGGCCAGTTCTTCCATGAAGTTCTCCAGCACCACGCCCATCAGCGGGTACTGCATCTCGGCAACCGCATTGGTCGCGATGTAGCCGAAGTAGATGGGGTTGGTGCGCACCCGCAGGTAGTGCTGCACCTCCCCCAGCAGAATCTGCTCCCGGGTCCACCGGTGGTCGATGATGCCGCTGAACCATGGGTGTTCCATCATGGGGACTTCCCGCGCATAGCCCCATAACTCTTCGACGAACTCGCCGGGCGGCAACGCGGTCTCCATCTCTGCCTCCCTTCCCAAACCTGTTCGGTGAACCAATGTGACGGAGCGGCTACCCCGTGAGTTCAAACCGGGCACGGTACCCCGGCCCCTCCGCCCGTACCCTGCCCTCCCGCTCCAGCTTGGCAAGGTGCTGGCGCACGTTCATCCGGGCTGGCTTGTGGAGGCGTTTGTCCACGCCGGCGTAGATGCGTGAGACCAGGCGGGCCACCGTCTGCGGACCGCGGCGGAGTGCGTCCAGGATCTGCTGCTCCCGCTGGTTGCGGTGGGCGATGTACCCGGCGATCACCTTGGCGCCGTCGTCCAGGATCGGTCCGTGACCGGGGCAGATGGTTCCGGGCTCCAGGGCCAGCAGCCGGTTCAGGCTCGCCATGTAGTCTGGCAGGTCTTTGACCACCGTGGTGCCCATGCCCAGGATGGTGTCGCCGGTGAAGAGGATGCGGCGCTCGCGGTCGAAGAAACAGATCGAGTCGGCGCTGTGGCCCGGAGTGTGGTGGACCTCGAACCGGGCAGAGTCGGTCTCCAGGGTGCTCCCGTCATCGAGGGGGGTGAAGCGCTCGGCGGCCACCTCGGACGCGGCGATGGTGATGGCGCCGGGATGGGCGAAGAGCTTCGGTCCGGCGGCGGCCAGCACCCAGGGAAGGCCGCCGCGGTGGTCCGGGTGGCTGTGGGTGATGGCGCACTGGGAGACGGAACGGCGGCGGCCCAGCGCCACCAGCTCCTTGAAGATCGCCTGGGAGTAGCGGTCCTCCCGCACCCCGCTGTCGATCATCGTGAGAGAGGCGCGGCCGACCAGGTAGATATTGGTAGACACCGGCCGCAGCGGCGTCGTCTCCGGCACCTGGACCACGCGGATGTCGTCCCGAACTTTCATGGTCGCTCGCGGGGGCCGGCGGGTCCGGTGGTGATGCCTGGCCCCGCGGGTAGTCTAGCCCGCCCGCACCTGGGTTGTCGAGGCGGGAGAGGGGCAGCTACCTCCTTTTCCCGGTTCAACATTACCCCGGGTAAGAGTTCACAATTGAATGAACGCAAGCCAGGGTGCCAAGATGGACAGCGAAAGCTAGGGAACTTCTCGCGGATCTCGAAGAGTATTGATGCGGTCGCGCGGCGGCTCCGTTATTGTTCGAGCGAAGCGAGAATCTGCGTCGCCCGACTGAGATCGAGCCGAATGTGAACTCCTCCGGCGGGACCCCCAGCTGTTCAGGCGTGAAGGGCGCCTCCCCGCCGTTTGCCCCGCTCCCAAGAAAAAGAGAAGATTTTGTTCCTGGGGCGACACCCATAGGAGTGGGCAGGTTTCTCCTCGGACTACCTCGAAGCCTGTACTTCCCACCCACCCATTCCGTTTGTGTGTGGGGAAACCCCACGCCCCGGCAGAAGGGGCTGCGCCCCTCTGCACACCCCCCGTCCTGGAACCCACATCCAGCCACGAATTCAAAAAGTGCCCGCTCCTATGGGGAACACCCCCAGACCCCCGGCAGGATGGCTTCGCCCCCTGCACCCCTGCTTCCGAACGTCAACTCTGAACTCATACCCGGACCGCTCCCCATGTAGCCCCGGGGGTGGCCGCCAGATTTTGCGGAACGGCAGGAAGCGAGCGCTGATGTCATTGCGAAGGCGGAGGAACGGAGCCTGAAGCAATCTTCCACTCGCTGCTCACGTGCCCATCGCGGCGCCGCAGCCCAAAGATTGCCACGGCCTCTGCGTCGGCCTCGCAACGACAATGCGGCTCGGCTGACCCGGCTGTGGGGCACGCAAAAAGATGACGGGCACCCGTTGCCCGGGCCAAAGTTGAGCGCGGGTTGTCCCAGGTGCTATAATTCGTTGCACTGTACGTTTGGGAGAGGTGTGTTGCAAAGACCTTACGAACTCGTGGTAATCGTGAACCCCAATATCCGGGAAGACGGCATGCCCCAGATGCTGGAGCGCGTCGGGAAGTATATCACCGACAGCGGCGGCACCCTGGAGAAGCAGGACGTTTGGGGGCGGCGCAGGCTGGCCTACCCCATCAACAAGTTTATTGAGGGCAGCTACGTCCAGACGGATTTCCAGATGGACACCGGCGCCGCCGCTGAGTTGGAAAACCAGCTCCGCATCAATGAGGACATCCTGCGCCACCTACTCATCCGCAAGGACGAGTAACGGCAACGAGGATTTCGGGCTGAGCCTTCCGGAGGACCGAGATGCCTGGTCTCAACAAGGTGATGATTATCGGGAACGTTGGCAAGGAGCCGGAGATGCGGTTCACCGCCAACGGAGCCCCCGTCACCTCTTTCAGCGTCGCGGTCAACCGGTTTCGACCCGGGGCCGATGGGGAACGTAAAGAGGAGACCGAGTGGTTCAGCGTGGTCGCCTGGAACAAGCTGGCTGAAGTCTGTAACCAATTCGTCGGCAAGGGCGCGCGCATCTATGTGGAAGGCCGCCTGCAGACCAGGAGCTGGGACGGCCAGGACGGCGTGAAGCGGTATCGGACCGAGGTTGTTGCCAACGACGTGCAGTTCCTCGACCGCAAAGGGGCGGCCACGGACGGCGGCGGCGGCGACGAGGCTGGGGGAGAAACAGACGACTTCGACGCCGAGGACCTGCCGTTCTAGCGGCAGATCGGCATACGGACGGACGGACAAGGAGAAGTAGAACGTGACAAGCGCACCATCTGCGGCACGAGCGCCCCGGGAAGGCCGGCCGCGCTACGTCCCACGGCGCAAGGTCTGTGTTTTCTGTGCTGAAAAGAACGAAAACATCGACTACAAGGTTGCCGACAGGCTGCAGCGGTTTCTTTCCGATCGCGGGCGGATTGAGCCACGACGCAAGACCGGCACCTGTGCCCGCCATCAGCGGCGGGTTGCCCTGGCCATCAAACGGGCTCGCCATCTCGCATTGATGCCCTTCACCCAGGTGCACCTGCGGGTCTCCGGTATGATCACCCCGCGCCAGGTGGCCCCGCCTGCCCCGGCCCCTGTTGCCGAGTCCGAGGTGGAGCCGGCCGAGGGAGTTGTGGCTGAAGTGGTGGAGGCGGTGTTGGACACGGCCGAGATCACGCCGGTCGAAGCGGCGCCACCGGAGGCCGAGGCGGCGCCGGTGGCGGAGGCCGCACCGGTAAAGGCCAGGAGAGCGCCGGTGGCGAAGGCCGCGCCGGTGGCGGAGGCCGCACCGGTAAAGGCCAGGAGAGCGCCGGTGGCGAAGGCCGCAGCCGTGGCCGCAGCGCCCAAAGAGGTCGAGGCAGTGGACGCGGCGCCCGAACCGCCCATGGCGGAGCTGGTCGCAGAGGCCGCGAAGCCGTAAACGGGCGGGCCGGGCCGGATGCTGACGCCCGGATCGGCTCGACCTCATCCAATGCAGGCACCAACAAGGGGCGGCGCATCCTCGCCGCCCCTTCGCACGTTCCGACTTTCCAATGAACACCACTGACGCCGGAGCAAGTCCGCCAGCCGTCCGTTCCGTCAAGCGTCCGGACCGCCGCCACGCGGCACGGGCGGGACGGGCGGCCGCTCCACACCGCTGGCTGGTGGCGGCTGTCATTATCCTGGTGCTGGCGGCGGTCCCGGCCTACGGCTACTACGACACCTTTGTGGCGCCACTCCAGGTCCAGATGGTCCGTGTCAACGACACCGTGATCACCATGGGCGATTACGTGGAGCGGCTGCGCTACCTGTCGGTAGAGAACAAGCTCGCAGGGACCACCGTCGACTATGCGTCCGATCCTTTCCGGCTGCTCACCGATCTCAGGGACGGCGAATTGCTGGTGCAGGCTTCGCCCCGGGTCGGGGTGCGAGTTTCGGACGACGAGGTGACCCAGGCCATCAAAGCCAAGCTGGGGGTGCTGCCAAAGGAAGGCGAACAGGTGGCACCGGAAGAGGTTGAACGCCATTTCCAAGAGGCGTACAAACAGTATCTGGCTCAGGTGAACCTCTCAGGCCGGAAGTTCCGGCGGGTGGTGCTGGAATCGCTGTTGCGGCAACGGATGCGCGAGTTGCTGAGCGACCGGACCCCCGCCGTGGCGGAGCAGGTCCACGTGTTGGGGTTCAAGGTGGAGGATGGGCAGCAGGCGGCGGCGCTGCGGGAACGGGTGCTGAAGGGCGAGGACTTCGCCGCGCTGGCCCGGGATAACTCCGCCGATGCCGAGACGCGGGATAACCGGGGCGACATGGGGTGGCTGCCCCGGCGCGGGCTCCCCGGGGTGCTGGATGATGCGGTGTTTACGGCAAGGCCGGGCGAGGTGATTGAACCGCTGCTGCAGGACCGCGGCTACTGGGTGCTGAAGGTGTTGGAACGGCAGGATGCCCGGCAGGTGGAGGGGAAGGCCCGTGAGAAGCTGAAGGACCGTGCGCTGGCCGACTGGCTGGAGGAGGAGCGAAAGGCGAACCGGGCCGAGACCTATTTCGATTCCGACCGTTACGATTATGTGATCCGCAAGGTGGAGGAGTACCGGCGGTGAGGGTTCGCGCTATTGTGGCTGGTCTGGGAAGCGGCCCCGGGGGGCTGTGCTTCCCAGACACCCACCCAGTTGGTTTTTATGTGGGGACACCCCACACCCCGGCGGAGGGGGCTCCGCCCCCTCTGCACACCCCCGATTGGGTGTGCCATGACCCCCGTCCCACCATCGTGGTGTCACGCACAAAACTCTTCGAGGACTGCCGGTGACCACTGCTCAGGGAACCTCCGCGTCGGCTCGCCCCCCGGTGCTGGTGGGGATGCTGGGCTTGGGCGTGGTAGGGAGCGGCGTGGCTCAGACGCTGAACGAGCAGCGCGAGCGGCTGGCGGAGCAGGCGGGCTGCCCGGTAGTGCTGCACCGGGTGGTCGTTCGGGACTTGTCGAAACCTCGCACGCCCGCCGTCGCCCACGGCCAGCTCACCGACGACACGGCCGCGGTGCTCGACGACCCGGCCATCGCGGTGGTCATCGAACTCATGGGAGGCGAGGAGCCGGCCCTGAGCTACATCAAGCGGGCGCTCGGCGCCGGCAAGCATGTCATCACCGCCAACAAGGAGGTGATGGCCAAGCACGGCCCCGAGCTGGCGGCGCTGGCGGCGGAGCGGGGGCTGGCGTTGCATTACGAGGCTAGCGTCGGAGGCGGCATCCCGCTCATCGCGCCGTTCCGGCAGAGCCTGCTGGCGAACCGGATCTCGGCGCTGCACGCCATCATCAACGGCACCACCAACTATATGCTCACCCGGATGGCGAAAGAGGGCGTTGAGTTTAGCCCAGTTCTGGCTGAGGCTCAGCGCTTGGGTTACGCTGAGCCCGACCCGAGCTACGATGTGGAGGGGACCGATGCCGCTTTCAAGCTGGCGATCCTGGCGGGCCTCGCGTTCCATACCAGGGTGGCCCCGGAGCAGGTGTACCGCGAGGGGATCACCAAGCTGAGCGCGCGCGATTTCCGCTACGCCCGCGAACTTGGCTACGCCATCAAACTGCTGGCGATCGCGAAACGGGCCAACGGCGCGGTGGAGGTGCGGGTCCACCCGGCGTTCATTGCGGAAGACCGCTTGCTGGGGCAGGTCGACGGCGTGTTCAACGCCGTGGAGGTGGACGGCGACCTCACGGGGCGCATCATGTTCTACGGCCGGGGCGCCGGCAGCCTGCCGACCACCAGCGCGGTGGTGGCTGACCTGATCGAGGTGGCCCAAGCGCTGGGCCACGGCGGCCGGCCGCGTCCCGCGGTGGCCGGCGACGCCGGGCTCCCGATCCAGCCTATGGACGAGGTGGTGACCCGCTACTACGCCCGCATGACGCTGCGGGACCAGCCCGGCGTGCTGGCGCAGATCGCGCAGGCGTTGGGGGATTTGCAGATTAGCATAGCTTCTGTTATTCAGAAGGAGTCCGATTCCGCCGCTCAAGTCGCGGAGATCGTGCTGATGACCCACCTGGCGCGGGAAGATTCGATGCAGGCTGCGCTGGCGCGGGTGCGCCTGCTGCCGGGGGTGGTGGATATCGGGGCCGTGATCCGGGTGGAGGACTGATCAGATGTGGTGGTGGGTAGAATTCAACACTCAGGAGCCGGCGATGAACCCCGCCCCCCACCCAGGAAAAAAGAGGGGAGAATTCCCCGTGGGGGGCACCTCCACGCCCCCGGCAGAGGGCTGCGCCCTCGTGGACTCCCGCTCCCTAAGCCGACAGCCCCGCTACGGTCAACTCCTCCCTGAAAAGGGGTGTCCAGCGGGTCTCCCGCTGGCGGGGAGCGTGAGGGGAGTACCCCTCACCTTGCCTCTCTTTTTTCTCTCTCAGGGGAGGGGCGGGCGGGCGCAGGTGAGCGGATTCCACGTCCCCGCCTTTTCATGGACCGGTGGTGTCTCCTGGTCATGGGTGTCTGTGAGGCTTATGTATGGAAGGGGCTGATCTCAACGCCATTGGCGGTGCCGTCGAATGGCTCGAAGAGGAGCACCGGCAGCACAAGGCGGGCGTGTTCAAGCTACAGCAGGCGGTGGAGCAGGTGCAGTCCGCCCTGTGGACGCTCAGCGATCGCGTCAATACCGTGGAGAGCAGCATTAACGCGGTGTCCGGCCACGGCGCACGTGTCGCCCGGGTCGAGGAGGAGGCCCGCCTGGCGCGTGACCAGGGGGAGCGGCTCGAATCCCGCATCGAGGCGTTTCGGGATGGGCTGGCCAAGGAGGAGCGGGCACGGACGGCCGAAGGCGAGCGCGACCGTTTGGAGCGGGCCGCACTGGGCAAGAACCAGGATGCCCTGGAGCGGGCCGACCAGGCGCTGGTCGAACGGATCCAGGCGGTGGAAGAGCTAGCCCGCCGCCGCCAGGAGGACTTCTTCCAAGTCAACCAGACGTTGGACCTGCTGCGGGTGCAGGATGACAAGCTGAACGCCCTCATCTCTGCCCAGCAGACCCAACTGAAACACCAAATGCAGGAGATCGAGGGCGCTCAGCACGTGCTGCTGGCGGTGCAGGCGCAGGACGAGATCTTCCAGGGCCGGGTGCAGCACCTGTCCGAGCAGCTCCGGCGGCTGGAAGCGCAGGAGGAGCTCCACGAGGTAGCGGCACGCTTCGCCCAGATGCTTTCCGAGCAGGGCGAGCTGCACAAGGTGGAGCGCATGCGGCTGGAGCGGTCGATGGTGGAGGTGCAGATGGGCTACGAGCAACACCGCTCCCAGGCCGACGACCAGCGCCAGGAGCTGATCCACGTCCAGGGGCAGCTGCAGGCGCTGAATGAGCATCTGGACCACGTCCGGGAATCGCTGTGGGAGTTCCGCAACGAAATCATCGATCATTTCACCGGGGTGGCCGGAGTCGAAGAACAGCGGCGGCGGCGTCAGCTCACCGAAACCGAACAACAGATCAAAGAACTCGCGGCCTGGAAGCCCAAGCCGCCCAGGAGCTAACCGTGCCGCACGGCGTCCTTCACCGCTTCGAAGCCTTCCTCCCCGTCACCCCGGCCACCCCGATGCTGAGCCTGGGCGAGGGCGACACCCCCCTGGTGAGCTGTCCCCGCCTAGCCGCCGAGGTGGGGTGCGGCGAACTGTATTTCAAGCTAGAAGGGTGCAACCCCACCGGGTCCTTCAAGGACCGCGGCATGGTGGTGGCGGTGGCCAAGGCCGCCGAGCAGGGCGCCCGGCGCATCATCTGCGCCTCCACCGGCAACACCAGCGCCTCGGCCGCGGCCTATGGCGCCCGTTTCGGGCTCGCCCCGCTGGTGGTGGTGCCCAAGGGGAACATCGCACTGGGCAAGCTGGCCCAGGCCGTGATGTACGGCGCCCGCATCATCGCGGTGGACGGCAATTTCGACGAGGCGCTGGACATCGTGAAACGGGTCACCGAGACCCACCCCATCGCCCTGGTCAACTCGCTGAACCCCCACCGGCTGGAGGGGCAGAAGACCGCCGCCTTCGAGATCGTCGACGAGCTGCGCGAGGCCCCCGACCTGCTGTGCCTCCCGGTGGGCAACGCCGGCAACATCGCGGCCTATTGGAAGGGGTTCCGGGAGTACCACCAGGCGGGGCGGGCGAAGGTGTTGCCCCGCATGATGGGCTTCGAAGCCGCGGGCGCCGCCCCCATCGTGCAGGGGGCGCCGGTGGCCCACCCCCAGACCGTGGCCTCGGCCATCCGCATCGGCAACCCCGCGAGCTGGCGGCTGGCCGTCGCCGCGCGGGACGAATCGGGCGGCGACATCCGCGCTGTTACCGACGACGAGATCCTCAACGCCTACCGCAAGCTGGCCCGCCAGGAGGGCATCTTCGGCGAACCCGCCTCCGCCGCCTCCTTCGCCGGGCTGCTGCAGCTCGCGCGGGACGGTTACCCCCTGGCCGGGCAGCGGGTGGTGTGCATCGTCACCGGCACCGGCCTCAAGGACCCCGACACCGCCATGTCCGTCCCCGGCGACCTCGTCGAGACCGCCGCCACGATCGAGGCTGTGGAGCGGGCGCTGATCGGGTAGGTCATCCGGGGTGACAATCCCGTAGGGGCGAATAATCATTCGCCCCTACCCGGCGGATCGCACCTGTTCCGTGGCACGGCGCGAACAATTGGGTCAATCATTCGTGGTTTCAAAAATTGGGGTGACAAATTGGTTGCGGGCAAACACGGAAATCCAGGTGGTGTGGCAGTGGAATGACTACGAACACATCATCCGAGACGAGCCGGACCTGGAGCGCATCCGGAGTTACATCGAGGAAAACCCGCTGCGCTGGAACGAGGATGACGAGAACCCCGGACGGGTGGCCACCTGACCGGCGCCGGCGATGTGGTGGTGGGGGCACGTCGCCACGTGCCCCCACCACCCTGAAATCCGTGGGGATCCGTGTCAATCTGTGGATACGCTCCCCGGCAGCTTGACGCCCAGGTTGGCGAGGCCGGTGAGGCCCGATTCGGTGATGGTGAGCAGGCGGCCGCCGCCCGCCGGGCGCACGGCCCATTCCCTGCTGAACAGCCAGTCGGTGAGGGCGGCGCCCAGGTCGCCGCTGAGGTGGGCGCGCTTCTCGGTAAGGTCGGCGCAGAAGGAGTAAATGCGCTGCGTCTCAAGCGGCTTGCTGCGGGCGCCCAGCGCGTAGAGGCGCATGAGGCCGCTGTTGGAGAGGCGGTAGCCCCCCGGCGCGGCAAGCACCCACGACGTGCTGAGCAGCCAGTCGGTGATGGCCACGCCCACCTGCCCGGCGGGATGCCGGTAGCAAGTGCGGGCGAAGCGGAAGGCGGCGGTGCTGCGGGCGGGCATCGGAAGGGCTCAGCGTTGAGGACGTGGCGTGAGTCGGGAGCGGGAGTGCACGAGGGCGCCAGCCCTCTTGCTTGTCCTGAGCTCGTCGAAGGGCCGGGGGTGTGGGGGTCGGCCCCCACGAAGAATTCTCCCCCTTTTTTTCCGAGGTGGGGGGAGTGGGTCACCATGCCGGCCCCGTGACACTGACTTCGTACATCCGGCGGCGCCGCTACCCCCGCACCGGGCACTGGTGCTGCAGCATGATCTCCCGCCGTTCCCTGGCCGACTGCATCACGGCCATCACCACCTCCAGCGTAGCCAGGCCCCAGCGGCCGTCATGCACCGGGGGCTTGCCGAGCCGCAGCGCCCCGTAGATCTCCTCGAGGTCGGTGGCCCCGTCGGCCTGCTCGTTGGAGACCTCGATCTCGCGGCGGCCGTCGTCGTCGTACACATAGAGGCCCTTGGGCGACTGCCGGATGTCGCCGAGGTCGCAACTCACCACGATAACCCCCACATCGCCCTGGTAGGCCGAGGACGTCGGGGGGCGCGCGGCGGGCTGCGACGGGGGCGCGCCGCCGAAGCGGGCGCTCTCCTTGGCTTCGCCCTCCTCTGGTGAGGAGCCAGTCTCCCGTAACTGGCGGCGGATGCGGGTGCCCAACTGCTCGTAAGGGCTGTCGCCCGCCCAGGGCAGGATGTCCCAGGCGGTGAAGTAGCCGTAGCCGTTGTAGGCCAGCAGCGAGGGGGTGCCGTCTTCGAACTCCAGGAATACGGCGGCATAGCCGGGAACCGCCCGGGCTTTGAACCAGTCGCCGGTCTGGGCGCGCACGCTGCGCAGCATGCCGCCGCCCAGCACCCGCACCACGTCGACCTGGTGCGGCAGTTGCCGGAACACGATGCCGCCGCCGGTGGCCAGGCTCACCTCTTGGGGCATGCGCGGCCGGAACGCCCAGTTGGTGTAGGCAAAGGCGTTGACCGCCCGCATCTTGCCCAACTGGCCGCTGGCCACCAGGTTGATCAGAGCCGCCATGGGCGGGCGGGTGGCGGCGGTGCGGCCGCACATCAACTGGACGCCGCTGGCCTCGGCGGCGTCGACCATCTGCTGCGCCTCCTCCACTGATAGCGCCATCGGCTTCTCGACGAACACGTGTTTGCCGGCCTTGGCCGCCAGGACCGCGTGGGGGCAGTGGAACTGGTTGGGGGTGGCGATCCACACCGCCTCGACCTCGGGGTCGGCGCAGAGGTCCTCGACCCGCTCGTAGGTGTTGCCGCCGAACTGCTCGCGGAACGCGGCCAGCGACTGCGGCCGGAGGTCCGCCGCGGCCACCAGCTGGATGAGCGGGGAACGGGCCATCACCCGCAGCACGGGGACGGTGGCAGCGCCCAAGCCGATCATGCCGAGACGGACGGGTTTGATGGTGGGGTCGGGTTGGGTCATCGGTTGGGCCTCGGTTCTGTGGGGTCGTTGATGGGTCGCGGCTAGGCCAGCAGTTGCTTGGCGAGGGCGTAGGTCTTTTCGACTTCGGGCAGCATCGCCTCGGTATCGATGGTGATGTACTTTCGGCCGGGGGTGGGCATGGTGTCAGGCGTGGACGGTGGCACGTCGGTGCGGCGGCTGTTGCCGGCGGCGGCGGGCGCCCACAGCGTCTGCCCCTCCTTGGTGAGGATCCAATTGATGAACAGCCGGGCCGCGTTAGGGTTGGGCGCCCGGTTCACCAGGAATGCGTTGTTTTGAGACGACGAAAGGTAGTCGACGTTCTCCATCGGCACGTACCTGAGGCTCTTCATCAAGCCCTGTTTCTCGAACTCTGGGGAGACTGCGTCCGACAGCGCGCCGTAGCCGATGGCGTACTGCGCCCTTACCATTTGTTCCGTCATTTGGCGGGGGTCCCGGCCCAGCACGGCCTCCTGGTCCTTCCACAACCGCTTCATGATGTCGTCACCCAGTCCGAGCCGGGTCACCGTGGCGGGCCAGGCGCCGCCGCCGTAGCTGCGGACGTCGCCCGACAGGATCCTCCCTTTCCACTTGGGGTTGAGCAGGTCCTCCACTTTGGTCACCTCAGCGGCTTGCACCTGGTCGGTGTTGATCCAGACCACGCGGTTGCGGGAGGTGCAGCAGGCGTAGCACCACTTCTTGTCGTTGTCGAGAAAGCCCGCGTCAAAGCCGCCGGCCCAGGCTTTATCGTCCAGCACGTCCGCCCGGAAGATGATGGGGCGCACGGGGTCGATGGCGCCCTCGGGCCGGAGGTTGATGAGCGGTGTGGTGGTGCTGCTCATCAACACATCGAAGTTGTAGGCGCCCGCCTTGCGCTCCTGGAGCACCCGGGGCACGAACTGGCTGGCCACCAGGCCCACCTGCTCCACCGTAATCTCGGGAAACTTGGCGGTGAAGGCGTCGGCCACCTTGCGGTACTCGGCTCCGCTGCTGGTGATCAACACCAGCTTTCCCTCTTTCTTGGCGCCGGCCAGCACGTCGTCCCACTGGCGCTCCCAATCGGCCTTTGGTGCGCCACCAATGGTGGGGGCAGGGGCGGCTGGCGCCGCAGCGGGAGCGCACGCCAGGACGGCTCCTGCGGCGATCGACAGGCCGCCGATGCGGAGGAAAGCCCGGCGGTTCGGTTCCTGATTGTTGGTCATCGAAATCGCACTCCTTCTGTTCAGTCGTCGTGCGGCGGCACTTTCCGAGGTCTGAGGCGCCGGGCCGGTGGGACCGGACGCACCTTGTTACGGCAGTTATACTACACCGCAACCGGGATCCTTCCCACTGCGCGACCCGGACGTATCTATTTAGACGCCCGTGACATCGGGACACCACCAGTTCATGAAAAAGCTAGTGTACTGCGTCAGGCAGATCGTCGATTGTCAAACCGCTGACCTGTATGGGTTCACGTTCGAGGGCTGCCAGAATCAGGGGCGGGAGTGCACGAGGGCGGCAGCCCTCTGCCAGGGGTGCGGGGGTGCCCCCCGCACAGAATTCTCCCCTTTTTGCTGGGTTGGGGGAGTGGCTGATGCCGCCTGAACCCCAAAAACTGAATGGATACGCTGATCTCACCCCCTTGATCCCTCGCTGCTCGAAGGAGCAGGGGTAGAAAGAAAGATGACGTGAGGGGGCACCCTCACACTCCCCGCCAGCGGGAGACCCGTTGGACACCCCTGGAGGAAATGGGCGGATTGGAGACGAGCATGTACCAAGGACAGCGACTCAACAAGTTGATCCACCTCTTGGAGACCGGTGCGGTGGCGTTTGGCGCTGTGGACATTCCCAACGGGAATTACGACGACCTCGAATTCGTCGCAGACGCGGGGTTCGACTTCGTTATGGTGGAGATGGAACACGAAGGGTTCGACCTGCCGAGCCTCCGCCACTCGATGCTGTATCTGATGAACCGGCGTCGTATTGTGACCAGCGGAAGGGTCGCTCAGCGCGGTCACCTTCTCCGGAGGCGGCTACCGCAGGGCGCTCGACAGTTTCGAGCAGGCCTTCCCGGGCGTGCGTATCGAACAGGAAGCATCCGGCAGTGCGAGCATCCTGATCCCGAAGTTGACCCAACAGCGCAACGCCGGAGTTTTCAGCTATGACGTGGGGTCTTCAGCACCGTATCGCTGCTGGCGAACCTCCAGCCGGTCGGCGCCTTCGATCCACTGCGACCGGCATAGATCCGCCCCGATATCACCGACGACCGCGGTTGGCGCTTCGGCTTCGAATCAGGGTGGGCAGACAATGAAAAGAAGTGGGTCTACGCCCCCATCGGGAATGCCGCGAGCGATGTGTGGGTCAACACCGACCTGGTCAAGGAAGGGGAGATACGGAGCGCCAAGGACCTCTTGGACCCAAAATGGCGCGGCCGCACCCTCTCTGCCGGCATCCGTACCGGCGGCGGCTTTGGGACGCTTGGAGCGGTGAGGAAGCAGTTGGGCGATACCGTGGTTAGGCAACTGCTGCAAGATCAGCAACTGACGGTTCGGCGGGACCGGGCCGATCTTGCCAGGGAGATGGTGCGTGGCACCTTCCCGATCTGCTTGGCCATGGAACGGGCTGCCCTACAGGATTTCCTGGATCAGGGATTGGGCAAGAACTTGAAACGGATCGACCTGCCCGAAGCCGTACGGGTCACGGGCTATGGGATCTGGCTATTCAACCGCGCCCCCCATCCCAACGCCGCCAAGCTCTTCGTCAATTGGTTCCTCGCCCAGCAGGGGCAGGAGGCGTGGTCGAAGGCGACCGGCGACCACAGCCCTACGGGCGGACGTCGTCCCTGTCGACCCGTCGGGGATCCCGGATCCGAAACGCTCTTACATGTGGATGGCCCGCGAGAGCGATAACGCCTACCTCGAAGAGACCAGGAAATGGCTCGAAGAGATAACCAGGTAGGGAAGGGAAAACCAGACCCTGCATGAAATGCAGGGTCTGGTTTAATCAGTCTTTTCGGATTCGCCCCTGGGCGGGCATGTTGTCCGCAGTGGCGGCCCGTAAGGGCGGCGCCGTTCAAGGTGTGGGGCGGTCTCCGTGGCGAAGGGTCTCGGCGGGTGCGAGACTCATCGATCAACCTGCCACACAGAGCCGGGCCTGCATGCGTTTTTCGTGGGCCATCGGACACCTCCGCTCTCAGGGTCGCCACTCGGTTCATCACCGTGGCATACCTCATACTATCGGCCCGGATCATCGAGATGCAGTGCGTTTTCGCACACTCGGGGGCGGGAATTTTTGCCGAGAGCGGACAAACCCCGTCTCCACCTACCGCGGCCATCCCAAACGTGCTACAACTGTACCAAACCAGGGTGGGCGGATCCGCATTGAGAGAATCACCGTTTCATTTACGGCGCAGAAACACCACACAGGAGGACTGATGGGCACCTACCGCATGTACACCGACGCGCCGGCCAAAGCGCGCTGGGAGGCAATCGACCTGGCCAAGACGCCGGACTGGCTGGCAGGGCTCGACACCACCCAGATCAAGTTCGGGTCCCGGCCGCCCGGCGTGATCCAGGACTGGCATCCTGCCCCGCAGCGGCAGTTCGTGATCATTCTCTCGGGCCGGCTCGAGATCGGCTTCGAAGACGGCTCCAAGAAGGTCTTTGGGCCGGGCGACGCCCGCCTCGTCGAGGACACCACCGGCAAGGGCCACACCACCATCGCGCTGGGCGATGAACCCTGCATCACCGCCACCATCGGTCTGAAGGACCAGGGCTGACCATGACGCAACCAACCGCAACCGCCGCTCCCCGCGAGGAGCGCCGCAAGGGCTTCCCTCACGACCGCTATATGGAATCGGCCGGGATTCCCATTCACCGCGGCTACTACATCGAGGACCTCCGCACCGTCGAGGTCGGCTGGTGGCAGGCGCGGGAGTGCCACGCCGCCTTCATACAACTGAATGGGCTGGAGGGTGTGAGCGAGGTGCGGGTCACCGAGATCCCGCCCGGCGCGACGCTGCCGCCCCACCGGCTGCCGGTGGACGAGGCGGTGTACGTGCTGCAGGGCCGCGGCCTCACCACGGTGTGGCAGGAGGGGTCGTCGCTGAAGAAGAGCTTCGAGTGGCAGCCCCGCAGCATGTTCATGGTGCCGCGCGGCTTCTCTCACCAGTTCAGCAACACCACCGGCGACCGCCCGGTGCGGCTGATGCACTTCAACTATCTCCCCATCGTCATGTCGGCGGTGCTGGACATCCAGCAGTACACGCCGCCCCGGAACGAAGCGCTGCTCACCACCGAGCTCTACGCCGAGGCCAAGGCGGTGGTCGACGAGTACGCCTTCGGCGGGCAGCGTCACTACTGGTACGGCAACTTCTTCCCGGACATGGCCGCGTGGGACAAGCTGGACGCTCAGCCGGAACGGGGCGCGGGCGGGAACGTGGTATTCGTGCAGTTTGCGGGGTCGGAGATGTCGTGCCACATGTCCACCTTCCCCTCCCGCACCTACAAGAAGGCGCACCGGCACGGGCCGGGGCGGGCCATCGTGATCCCCGGCGGCACCGGCTATTCCATCCTGTGGGAGGAGGGCAAGGAGAAGGTGGTGGTGCCCTGGCACGAGGGCAGCCTGTTCACGCCGCCCAACAAGTGGTTCCACCAGCATTTCAACGTGGGAGCGATCCCCGCCCGCTACCTCGCGATGCACCCGCTGCCCCAATTCAGCGGCCATGCCGAGAAGGTGGAGGACCGGGCGCGTGACCAGATAGAGTACCCCGACGAGGACCCGTGGATCCGGGAGAAGTTCGCGGTGGAGCTGGCCAAAACGGGCATCACCTCGCTGGTGCCGGACCAGGCGTACCGTGACCGGGACTACCAATGGGCGTACATGGGAGGTAAGGGGTAGGAAGGGTGAACGGAAGGGGGTTCTGACTGGCGCCGGAAGCCGTTCAACTCCGAGGCCCCGCCATAGTGGTGTGGGCCGGCGGGCGGGAGTGGCGGAACCGGAGCGAGACTCGATTCCTCACGAGAAATCGGCGCGCCACAAGTGGACCGCCCGCGCGGCGAGCCGGCGCTGGCGTTCACCCAGCAACGCGGCGGTCCATTCCTCCGCTGCCATCTCCGGAATGGCCCGGGTGATGGCGTAAGCGCTGTTCCGGTACTCCGCTGCTTTGACAGCATAGACGGCGTTACCGGCCCGCCGGTTGGCGGCGGCCTCGAGGAGCGTGAGATTGCCGAGCCGGTAGGCGGCCTCCTCCCAGCGCTCACGTGGAAACGCGGCCTCCCAATCCTCGGTGGGGTTCTCGGGCAGCAGGTGTTCGATGGTGGCCGGGTCTGTCTCCGGATCGACGTTGCGGTGGGACGCGTCCGATTCCAATTTCCCGAGGATGTGCTTGGCGAGCTTCTTGCGCTGGCCACTGGTGTTGATGGAGAAACGGGCGAAGTCCTGCTCGAACCTGGCATCGTCCACGTAGATGGGCCTGAGGTAGCGGAACACCTCGGCCGGGGTGGTGGCGGCGCCGTCCAACACCGCCTTGGCGGCCCGGTGATAGACCGGTTCGAGGGCGTTAGTGTTCAAGCCGCTCACCACGGTGTAACGGAACGACATCACGGCAACGAGCTTGCACACCCGAGCGAAGTCTCCTGGCGCAAAGCGCTCCCAGGCGGCGAACAGCAGGGGTGTCGTCTGCTTGACCCGGAACAGAAGCAACTCTGCGATGTAAGGCCGGGCGTCGGGCCCTTCTATCCAGTACCCGTGGCCGGGATCGGAGAGCGCCGCAAAGAGTTCCGCACGCCGTTCCAGGGCTTCGACCAGCGCAAAAACGTCCTCCGGCGTTCGCACCCGGTCACGGACGAGCTTGAACAGCCGCTGGCTCCGGATCTGGGGCTCTTCGCAGAGCAGGTGATAGCGGAGGAATTCCGGGAACCGTTCCTGTTGCACGGTGGCCAGCAGCGCCTCCCATCGGCGCTCCAGGTGTTCGAGGTCGGCCGGGACCCGGAGCCGGGAGAAAAGGTAGTTCTTGAGGAGATCGGTGGTGGAGAGTTCCAGTTCGCGGGCATTGAGCGTCTCGAAGACGGTGTAGGCGTTGATCTCGTCATCCACCGTGATCAGGATGAACATCAAATGCCGGCCGACGGTCTCAGAAATCAATGTCGCGAGCACAGCGCCATCCTGGCCGAGGGCTTGGTCGCGGACCAGGTGGTCCCGGAAATACCGAAAACACTCCCACAAGAGGCGGTTCGATTTCGGCAGGCCGCGCGGGTTTAGTGGCTCGCACAGTTGCACCAGGTAATCCTGGTAGAACCCATCATCGGTCTTGTTGAGAAACAGCTTGCTGCTTTCGACCAGCGACGCCGGATCCTTCTCGCCGATGAACCGCCGGCGCAAGCCGGCGCTGCGTTCGCGGTTGGCTTCGGCGTCCCGGTTGCCGGCGGCCATGCCGTTCAGTACATGGAGCGCCGCCAGCGCCAGAATGCTGAGGGTCGCGAGCCGCTGCTGGCCGTCGATGATCAGGAACTCGCGATCGCTCTTGCCCTCGACCACCAGCGCACCTATGTAGTGCCGGTCGCCGGCCTTGCCCCGCAGTTCCACGATGTCGTTCCAGAGGTCCTCCCATTGCTCCTCCTCCCAGGAATAGTTCCGCTGGTAGGGTGGCACCCGGAAGATTTTCCCTTTGCCGACAAGTTCGAGGAAGTTGGTGGTGTGGGTATTCAGGAGGTTTGTCGTAGCCACTGCCCCAATGCCCTTTCCGTTTCACGGCTGTCTGTCTACCAGCATACGGGTTGACCAGCGGTTGCAAATGCCCCCGAGGTTCTTCGGCTCAGCCTGGAGTCCTGGGCGCAGTTCCGACAACCCTCCCCTCGGTGGCCCGCCAACAGGATTATTGTCCCACCCTGAAGGAAGGCGGTGAAGCGACCCGGTAGGGGACCGCCATGGGGCCGATGCCGTTCAGGTCGATATCGAGCAGCGCCGGGCCCGGCTGGGCGAGTCCCCATGCCACGGCCCCGGCAAAGCCGGCCACCGACGAGACCCTGCGGCCGGGGACTCCCATTCCTTGGGCAACCTGCGCGAAGTCGATGGGCGCCATGTCCACCGCGATTTGCCTGTTTTTGAACAGCGTTTCCTGGTACCTGCGCAGCACGCCGTAGCCGCCGTCGTTGAATACCATCACCAGCACCTTCAGTCCGTATTGGGCGGCGGTGGATAGTTCGCCGATGGCCAGCAGGAAGCCGCCGTCGCCGGTGATCAACGCCACCGGCCGGTCCGGATGGGCGACAGCCGCTCCCAGCGCCAGCGGCAGGCCGGGGCCAATGGCCATCGACGCGGCGTGCAGTGACGTTCTTGGTTCATAGACTTCGAGCAGGCGGTTGCCCCAGGTGTACGCCGGGATCGTGCTGTCCTTCACCACGATGGCATCGTGGGGCAGCCCCTCCCGCAGGACGTCCAACAGCCCCTCGTGGGGCCCCAGCAAGGCGCGCTGGTTGGCGCGGCTGCGTTGGCGCGCCTCCTGGGACCGTTCACGCCAGCCGTCCTCGGCGCTCGCTCGGCCGTCGAGGACGGCGATGATCTCCTGTAATGCCGCCTTGGCATCGCTGTGGACGGTTGCCGCCGCAGGGTAGTTCAGGTTGAACTCATCGGCGTCGATGTCCACGTGTACGATGGCGGATGGCAGGCGCATCCGGTAGGTCTGGGTGTTGAATCCTTGAAAGCGGGTGCCGACGGCCAGCAGAACGTCGCCCGCGGCGACCAACTCCTGCACCGCCGCATCGGTGGGAAAATACCCCAGGCAGAGCGGGTCGTCCTCGGGGATGACGCCGCGGCCGGTCAGGGTGGTCAGCACGCCGGCGTCGAGGGCGTGGGCGAGGGCGAGCACCTCTGGGCCGGCCCCGGAGGCAACCGCGCCGCCGCCGGCCCAGATCACCGGCCGCCTCGCTCCCGCCAGCAGGTCAGCCGAGCGCCAGACATCCTGCGGGTCTGGGGCCGGGGGCGGCAGTGGGACCACCGAGGGGATCGGGGCGTCCGCCTCGAAATATTGGAGTCGATGCACAGGTCCACCGCCACCGGGCGGCGGCGGCCGCTCAGCGCCTGCCGGATGCCTTCCGCCAGCACCGTGGGGATCTCCGCCGTGCTCTTCGGCTGTCCGGCCCACTTGGTAACCGTGCTCAGCATGGCAAGCTGGTCCTTCGCCTCGTGCAGGAAGCCCCGGCGTTTGCCAAGGTACGGACTCTCGACGTTGCCCGCAATCTGCAGCACCGGTGAGTTGGCCCAGTACGCCTCCGCCATGGCGCCCATGGTGTTCGCCGCACCGGGGCCGGTGCTGGTGATAGCTACGCCCAGCTTCCCGGTGGTGCGGGCGTAGCTATCGGCCAGGTACACCGCCGACTGCTCGTCGCGCACCATGATGGGCCGGATGCCGCTCCCCCGGGCTATGGCATCGTAGATCGGCAGGTTGTGCACGCTGGCAATGCCAAAAACGGTATCAACGCCTGCGGCTTTGAGTGTCTCGAGGACCAGGTCTCCACCCGTCATGGGTTCTTCCTCCCATCCGAGAAGCAGTACCCCGCTACGGCGACAGGGGCTGGGCGCTATCGTACCGTTTTCCCCCATGCCGGCGCACGTTGGATGCGCGACCTCGGGTCCACCCCGATTTCGTACCACCTAGCCATCGGTGGGGTGGGCCAGGACTCCAACGCGTTCCCTGCGAAAAGAATGCTACCGTATCTCGCAGAGCGTTGATGCAGGATGGGATCTCGTACCAGCCGGGGAATCAGCCGGGGAGGTGTAGCTTGGTCGAACTGCAGATCGACGGTGCCATCGCGACCCTCACCGTGAACGAGTCCGGCCGCGCCAACGCACTGACGCGCCACAACCAACACGAGTTGCGCCGGCTCCTCGCCGAACTCGCGATGAACGACGACGTCCGGGCCATCATCATCACCGGCGCCGGCGACCGGGTGTTCATCTGTGGGGCGGACATCGGGGAGTTGCGACAACTGACCGCGGTCACCGCCCGCAGCTACATCACCGAACTGCACCACACCATCGAGCAGGTACGGCGCATCGAGAAGCCGGTGATCGCGGCGGTCAACGGCGCGTGCCTGGGGGCCGGGCTGGAGCTGATGCTGGGGTGCGACTGCGTGGTGGCTGGCGAGACCGCGGTCTTCGGGATGCCGGAGATTGAGATCGGCATCCCCTCGGTGATCGAAGCCGCTCTGTTGGTCAACCTGCTGGGCGCGCTGCGGACCAAGGAGTTTCTGATGACCGGCGATCGCTGGGACGCGGCTACGGCGCTACGTCACGGGTTGGTGAACCACGTGGTGCCGCAAGCCGAGGTGCGGTCCAGGGCCATCAATCTCTGCAACCGGATGATCCGGCACAGCCCGGTCGCGCTGGCGCTTCAGAAGGACCTGGTGAACCGCTGGATGAGCACCGACCTGGAGACCGGAATCGCCTACGGCATCAACGCCCTGGGCATCGCGTTCACCACCGGCGAACCCCAGCGGGCGATGGACGCCTTCTTGCAGCGGCGCAACAAGGGGCCATCGGGTTGAGGCGTCCAGCCTCAGTCATCCATCCCCCCGCCGGAGCCGGCAGCCGGACCGTACTGATTGGCAAACGCCTCCGGTTCCATTCCAGCGATGCGTGCCAGCGCGGCCAATTCTTCGGCATCAGTGAAATCGGAGGGCTCGAGACGGATCATATAGCGCCGGGCGACATCGTAGTGCTCGGACCCGATATCTATCTGGCGCACGCGGATCCGGCCGGTGGCCGCATCTGTGATGTCGCTGAAGGGAATGGGACTGATCCGGCCCCCGATCTGCGCGATCAGCGCGCCGTCCTGCAGCGCGGGGCTCGGGGCGGGCGATAGCAGGAAGCGTACGGCGCCAAACCCGAGGGTCCTGGTGTAATCGATGTCGAAGGGGATCGGCGGTGCGCAGCGCAGCGTATAGCCCAGGGTCACATCGGTGAGCTTGACCGAATGCCCCTGTTGCGTCAGCCGCGTCTGCAGATGGCGCCGGATCACCATGCCCAGGGGCAGATCCTCCAGCCGCAGGTGACCATGGGGGTCGTAGCCAACATTCTCCGCAAAGTGGCGCTCGACCTCGTCCGGTCGCATCCGGCTGACCACCCCCTCGGCGACCACCGCCACCCCATACGCGCGGTCCTGGCGCCGGCGCTTGAAGATGGACCCTTCGATGATGGCCGAGATGTCATCCAACGTGACCAGTTGATCGCCGAACTCCTCGGGGATGATCGTCAGTGTGGCCCCGGCCGCCTTGCCGATGCCCAGCGCCAGGTGTCCCGCATTGCGGCCCATGATCACTTCGAGTTGATCCCGGGCGGCAGAGTTAAGCCCTCGTTTCCCGCTCCCATTCGCCGCCGTTGCAAGGAGGAGGTCCCTCATGGTGACCAGACCGATCGATACATGGGAAGACTTTGTGGATGGCCGTCTCGGTGAGTTCGCGTTCCTGCGAGTCGACATCGTGGAGCATTCCAAGATCACGGCAGAGAACGCCTACGAGGCGGTGCAACACATCCTGGAACAGTTCGAGAACATGGTAGAGGAGAAGGTGATCGCCCACGGCAGCCAGCTCTGGACCTGGGGCGGCGATGGCGGGCTCGCCAGCTACTACGAAGGCGCCAACATCACCGCGAAAGCCCTGGGCGCCATGAGCACCGCCTTCGACATTGTGGAGGCGTTGGTTCCGTTTAACGAAGAGCACAAGCTGCCCCGGACCCAGGACAAGATCGCCGCTCGGGTCGCCGTCCACGTCGGCACCGCCCGCTACCGCGAGAAGGTGGGCCGCATCCACAGCGAGGCCATCAACTTCGTCTCACACCTGGAACACAACCGGACCTTTCCCAACAGCATCTCCCCCTCCCACGAGGCGCTGATCCAGGTCTAGACCGATTTCGGCGACCGCTTCAACCCCTCCGGCACCTTCGAGAACCACCGAGTCTACTCGTCAGACCGGGAAAAGCGGGGCGCATCGGCCCTAGCGGTGGACGACAAGAAGATTAAAGAGGGGTTTGGCGCCGGGCTCCGGTTCGCCAAGGGGTTGAAGGACAAGCTCAGCTGACAGGGGCGCGCTGCGGGCCCCCGGCGGGCCTTTCACCGGCGGACCACACCAGGTAGCGGCGACGCATGCGTCGCCGCTACGGCCAACGGCCCCCAGTTGCGGGACCCGCAACGTGTTCCTGGCGTTTAGCACTGTTGCACAACACCGGACCCTGCCTCCTCATTCAACGCAAAATGGTGAGTGGCAGGCAAACCCCACCCTACAAATTTCGCCCATCCAGGCATCTCTGCCTTTCGATCGGCGAAGTTCCGCTGAAACCAACTGATTCGACCCGGCCGCGCGCACCGCGCATCAGGAGGCATCGCCGTGACCGCACCCGATAACCGGCCCCCGCTGAAGATCATGTACGTCTCCGCTGAAGTCAGCCCCTTTGCCAAGGTGGGCGGACTGGCCGATGTGGCGGCGTCGCTGCCCAAGGCCCTCGCGGCGATGGGCCACGACGCCCGCGTCGTGACGCCCGACCACGGCGGGCGGCTGGCCGCGGCCGGCGCCGTCGTCGCCACGTCCTTCGACGTGGCGTTTCTCGGCCGGGACGAGCGGGTGGTGGTCCTCGCCGGGGAACTGGCGCCCGGGGCTCCGGTCTATTTCATCGGCAACGCCACGTACTTCAGCGGAGAGCGGGTTTACGGCGCGCCCGACGACCTCCTGCGTTACCACTTCTTCTGCCGGGCCGTGCTGGAACTGCCCAAAGCACTCGATTGGCGGCCGGACGTTATCAATTGCAACGACTGGCACACCGCCCTCGTCCCCTTCGGCCTCCGCAACCGGGCTTGGAACGACCCGTTCTACCAGGGCGCCGCTTCAGCCCTCACCATCCACAACCTGGGTTACCGCGGCCCGGACGACGCCAGCGATGTGCTGAGCCAGGGCATCTACTACGCCGGGGTCGTGAACACCGTCAGCCCAACCTATGCCCGGGAAATCACCACCCCTGAGTTCGGGCAGGGCCTCCACACCCTGCTGCAGCTCCGGGGCGACCGGCTTTACGGCATCGTCAACGGCCTCGACCTCGACCTCGACCTCTTTAACCCGGAGCCCGACCCGGCGATAGGCGCTCACTATTCGGCGGCCGCCCCGGGCGGCAAAGTCGCCAACAAGGCCGCGCTCCAGCAGTCCCTCGGTCTCAAGGTGAACCCGGCGGCCCCGCTGGCGGGCATGGTCTCCCGGCTCGACTACCAGAAGGGGGTCGAGTTGGTGCTGGACTCCATGGAGCGGGCGGTCACCGAACTCGGGATGCAGTTCGTGGTGCTGGGCAGCGGCGACCCAAAGTACCAGCAGCGGCTGCAGGAACTGGCCGCCCGGTGGCCCGGTTCGGTCCATGCCGAGTTCGGTTTTGCGGCCGCGCTGGCTCAGCAGATCTACGCGGGGGCCGACCTGTTCCTCATGCCGTCCCGCTACGAGCCATGCGGGCTGGGTCACCTCATCTCCATGCGCTACGGCGCCGTCCCCGTGGTCCGGCGCACCGGAGGGCTGGCCGACACGGTGCAGGACGCCGCGCCCGGCCTCGGGAGCGGCACCGGCTTCGTATTCGACGACTTCGAGACCGAGGCGATGTACGCCACGCTGCAACGGGCGGCCGGAGCGTTCAAGGACCGCGATCACTGGATGGCGTTGGTCCGGCGCGGCATGGAGCAGGACTTTTCCTGGGGAGCCCCGGCACAGCGCTACGAGGAGATGTACCGGGTCGCCCTCGCCAACTGAAGACAGGCCAACCGAACCCACAAATGGTAACTGTTCTGTTTTGGGTGGCCGGACCGACGGGGGAAGGTGATGGCACACGTTGTGTTACCCCACCCCCCGATAAGAAAAAGAGATTTTATTGTTTGGGGGACACCCCAACAGCCCCCAGAAAAGGGCTGCCGCCCGCTGCACGCCTCCTTCCAGGGGTGTCCAGCGGGTCTCCCGCTGGCGGGGAGTGTGAGGGGCGTACCCTCACTATGCATCTCTATTTTATCTTCTCAGATGGGGAAGGGGTCAAGTGGTGGGCCAGTCCGCCATCAGTGATCTTGGCGGAAGGCCGCCCTCCGAGCCTTTTCATGGCCCGGTCGTGTCCCTTGGTCATGCGCGTCTGAGCAGTTACCACGGATGGCGGGCCTGCATCCTTCACTGCTCGGTTGAGCGTGCCCCGCGGCGCTGAACGGTTACTCGAACTGGGCCCCCGCGGCGGCCATCGCCGCCAGAGCCTTCTCCCCATCACCCGGATTCAGGTCCACCGCCCGGATGGCCTCCTGCACCACCAGCACCGGATACCCCAACCGCAGCCCATCCAGCACGGTGGCCAAAACGCAGTAGTCGGTGGCCAATCCCAGCACCACCAGGCGCTGGACGCCCCTCGACTTCAGGAGCGCGTCCAACTCGGTGGGCTACGCCGCGCCAGACACGGGGTCGCGGCAGGTGAAGCCGGAGTAGCCGTCCTCTCCCGCGGTTCCTTTACGCACCACGTCCCCGGCGATTTCGAGGCTTGGGTGGAGGGCGGCGCCCCAACTCCTCGCCACGCAATGGGCCGGCCAGACCCCGCCGTCCTTGTGAAAGTGGGGCGGGGCAGCGGGATGCCAGTCCTGGGTGTAGATGACCGGTCCTGCCGCCGCCCGGAACGCCCCGATCTGTGCGTTAGCTTGGGCAACGACAAGCTCGCCCCCTTGTACGTAGAGGCTGCCCCGTGGATCAGCAAAATCATTCTGGACATCGACGACAATCAGGGCGGCGGCGGGACCGAAGCGAGGCATGGCCACTCCTCCTTTGCGCCGGCCAACCTAACGGTCTACGACCCGTGAAACGGATGGTTGGGGCGCTATGCCCCTAGAGGCGGCTGGGCGAACCCCGCAGCAGCCGCACCACCACCAGCAGGGCCACCGCTCCCACCACACCCACGCCGATGCGAGTGAGGCTGAGCGGGCCTCCCGCAGTGTTGCGGGTGACCATGGTATAGACCACCCCGCCGATGACGGAACCCGCCAGTCCCACCCCGATGTTCCCCAACGTACCCAGGGTGCTATGGATGATGAGGCTGGCGAGCCACCCGATGATGAGACCCGTGATGAGCCATGGGATGAACGCGAAGATGGTCCCGACCAGGAAGACGAAGAAGAACACGGCCAGCACAGCCGCCAGGACCAACAAGGTGAGGATCAACGCCATCGCTTTGCGCTCCGCCCACTTGCAAGGTGTTCCGGTGTACCAGTAGAGCCAAAGGGCCGCTCGCTGGTCCTGCCGGCGGTATTGCGCCGGACCAGGCAAGCAGAGTCTACAACGAATGTGGGCCGGCTGGCGCGGTGTTGCCCGGTGAAGTACCTGCTTTGTCAAAACAGGCGAGGGCAGGATTCACAATTGAGGCACTATCGGGCTCAGGATCGGGAGTGCATGAGGGCGGCAGCCCTCTGCCGGGGGGGGGTGCCTCCCACAGAGAATTCTCCTCTTTTTTCCGGGGTGGGGGGCGTGGTTCATGCGGGCGGCCCCTGAGTCCGAACTCATACAGGCGAGGCCAACACAGGCGCGGTGGTATCCTTGACACCCGCTTGCCGTTTCTACTACACTCCGCTCGCATCCACGGCGCATAGTTTCGTACCATCTCAGGAGGCTGCGGCATGACCACGTCCACCAAGACCCTGACGCTGAAGAGTTCCTTCGGCACCTACCCCCACACCGGCGCCCTCAAGGACGGTTCGGTGAAGGTGCGGGGCGTCAACCTCGATCTGCTCGAGATAACCCCCATCACCACCGTCTTCCGCCGCATGTGCCGCAACCACGAGTTCGACATCGCCGAACTGGCCATCACCACCTATCTGGCGGCCAAGGCCTACGACCTCCCCTTCACCGCCATCCCGGTGTTCCCGGTGCGCGAATACTGGCACGGCCAGATCTACATCAATACCGACATCGTGAAGTCGGCCAAGGACATGGAGGGTAAGAAGGTCGGGGTGCGGGCCTACACCGTCACCGGCGGCGTGTGGGCCCGCGGCATCCTGGCCGAAGAGTTCGGCGTGGACCTGGACAAAATCACCTGGGTTTTGGCCGACGAAGAGCATGTCGCCGAGTTCCACAAGGACTATCCCAAGAACGTCGTCCACCAGCAGGGCGCCAACATCGCCGAGATGCTCGCTTCCGGCGAACTCGCTGCGGCCATCGCTCCCGGACCGGTTAACGCCCCCAATGTGAAGCAGTTGGTCCCGGACGCGAAGACCGTTGAGAGCGAGTCGCACCGGACCAAGGGTTTCTACCCCATCAACCACACCATTGTGGTGAAGAACGACATCCTGGCCGCCGAGCCGTGGGTGGCGGTGGAGCTATTCAACGCTTTCTCGACCGCCAAGAAGCAGTACCTGACGGCTATCAAGGCCAGCGCATCGCCCACCGACGCCGAGAAGGTCGTGCTCCAGAAGGCCCAGTTCAACGGCGGCGACTCCCACCCCTACGGTGTGGCGGCCAACCGCAAGATGATCGATGCGATTCTGCGCATGGGACACAACCAGCACATCCTGCCCCGCGCCTTCACCGCCGAGGATATCTTCCCGAAGAACACCCTCGACCTCTCATAAGTTACTCGCCGGCGTCCTCAGACCCGCCCGTTGATGCAACGGGCGGGTCTCTCTTTGCGGCCCCACCCCTCGGGGTAATGAATAGAATAGCGGGGGAACATCCCCCGCACCCCTTCAAAGGGCTGCCGCCCTCTGCACTCCTGCCGTCACACATCGCATGTGACGGCCTAGCGGGAGTGCGAAGACATGAGGCGCGGGAACGGTACGAGTTCACATTCAGGGGCATTTTAGCAAGAGTGGGATTCCAAAGGGCGGCAGCCCTTGGGCAGGGGGCGTGGGGGACGTGCCTCCACGAACAAATTCTCTTGTCTTTTCTCGGGGGGGGGTGGGCTGGTCGAGGCCGACGTGATAGCCGGATGGCAGTTCGTCCGTCGAACAGTGAACTCGTACCAGGAACGGGGTCCTGATCACGGGGCTGGCATCCCGCATCAGTCAGCCCGTCAAAAATGCACCAGTGAGTGGATCTCCTGGCCCTTCAGGGCATCGCGGCCCTTGAGGAAATCGAGCTCGATGAGCACCGCCATCCCGGCGACCGACGCTCCCGCCTGCTCCACCAGCTTAACCGTTGCCGCCATTGTCCCGCCGGTGGCCAGCACGTCGTCGATGATCAGGACCTGCTGACCGGGCTGGAGGCCGTCCCGGTGCATCTCCACAATGGCCGAGCCGTACTCCAGCGAATACTCGACCCGGTAGGTGTGCCACGGCAACTTGCCGATCTTCCGCACCGGCACGAACCCGACCCCAAGCAGAGCCGCCACCGGCGCGCCGAGAATGTAGCCCCGAGCTTCGATAGCCACCACCGCGTCGATACCGCGGTGCTTGAACGGCTCGGCCAGCGCCGCCACCGCCCCCTGGAAGGCGGGGCCATCGCCCAGCAGCGGGGTGATGTCTTTGAACAGCACGCCTTTCTCGGGAAAGTCCGGGATGTCGCGGATCTTGGCAATCAGGTGCTCAACAGGTACCAAACTGGCCTCCATCGGATCGTTGGGCGCCGCCACTGCGGCGGCCACCGTTCGATTATAGGACAATGGCCTCCCCCTTGGTCCCCTCCTGCGAAGAGTGGTACGAGTTCTGACTCGGGGTTCAGGCACGGGGGCTCAGGGGGCGAAATCCCTGTTTGTCCTGAGGTTCCCCTGAGCCTGCCGAAGGGCTTGTCGAAGGGCCGGGGGACTGGGGGTGTTCCCCCAGAAACAAAACCATCTCCGTTCTTGGGGGTGGGGCAAACGTCCGGAGGGCAGCCCCCCTCATGTCTGAACAGATACGAAGAGGTATCTATTCAGTGTCAGGGGTTTGGAGGCTATGAGCCACTCCCCCGCCCCAGGAAAAAGAGGAGATTCTATGTGGGGGGCACCCCATAGGAGTGGGCAGGTTTCTCCTCGGACAACCTCGAAGGCTGTACTTCCCACCCACCCACCCATGCCGTTTGTGTGTGGGGACACCCCACACCCCGGCAGAGGGCTGCCGCCCTCGTGCACTCCCACTTCTGAGCCCGGGCCGCCCCTCAACAGTGAATCCTTACCTAGGCGATGTGGCCGTGCGTTGGTGTGAGGGTCGCGCTATGATCGCGGAGTGGTGGGTGAAGTCAAGGCGACTTGGTTATAGCTATACTCGGCGCTCAGGCACCGCGTATACAGCAGCGACGGGGGAGGCCATCTATGGCGACACGAGTACGAGTCATTGATTCCGATACCCATATCGATGAGACGGAAGACACCTGGAACTGGCTGCAGGAGCACGAACTGCAGTACAAGCCCACGACGGCCTTCCCTCCCAACCAGCACCCGTCGCGCCCGCCAGCGCGGTATTGGATGGTGGATGGGCGCCGCCAGCCCCGCTTTCTCAAGGACGACGAGCGTACCCAGACGACGGTTGCGACCCGCGAATTGCTCGATCCGATGGCCCGCGTCCGTCACATGGACGAACTCGGCACCGAGGTGCAGGTCATCTACCCCAGCCTATTCCTGGTGGGCGTCACCGACAAGCCTGAGATAGAGTTCGCCCTCAAACGCAGCTATAACCGCTGGCTGGCCGACCGCACCCAGATGACGGGCGGCCGCCTGCGCTGGGTCTGTCTCCCGCCCTTGATGGACATCGACAAGGCCATCGAGGAAGTTCGGTTTGCCAAAGCCAACGGCGCCTGCGCGGTGATGAAAAAGGGCGACCGCGAGGCCGGCCACTGGGTCAACGAGGAGTACTACTTCCCCTTTTACGAGGAGTGCGAGCGGCTTGACCTTCCCGTCGTCTTTCACATCGGGTCTGGCGTGCCCGACTTCACGCCATCCCGCGAATTTCCCTGGGGCCGTTTTGCCAAGCTTGGCGCCCCTCCCTTGCACGCCTTCTTCAACCTCGTGACTTTCGGTGTTCCGGCCAGGTTTCCTGGCATCCGCTGGGGCTTCATCGAGGCCGGGGCATCCTGGGTGCCCTTTCTGGTCTACGACCTGCGGCGCCGCCTGAGCCGCAACCTTTCCGGCGACGGCGGCAGCGCCCCCAAGGGGTACCGCTACGAACGGGCCACCGACATCGTTACCAAGAACAAGTTCTGGATCACGTGCCAGGTCGACGAGGATCTCCCCTACATCCTGCAGTACACCGGCGAGGACCACCTGCTGGCAGGCTCCGACTATACGCATGCCGACGCCTCTCAGGAGATGGACTTCCCCGCTCGCCTCCAACAGCGGGCTGCCAACGGCGATATCCCCTCAGCGCCGTCCAGAAGATCCCCCGCGACAACGGCAACGTCTTTTACGGTCTGTAGCACCCCTTTGCGCCATCATGGGCGAGGGCGATGCTCAAGAACCCTACGAGGTGCCCGATGGGGGTTCTCCCGACCATGGACCAACCGCACAACGTCGCCCTTGCCTTCGTAGGAGTTCAGACGCCCATGACCATGGGGACACCACCGGGTCATGAAAAGGCTAGGACGGCGCCCTCCCCCTAAGAGATCACTCATGGCGGACCGGGCGCACCCCTTGACCCCCTCCCCGCCGCAGGAGAAATAAAGAGATGGATGGTGAGGGTACACCCCTCACACTCCCCGCCAGCAGGAGACCCGCTGGACACCCCTGGAGGAGATATCGGTTCCTTGTGA
>SHYD01000083.1 GCA_009692945.1 Dehalococcoidia bacterium
TTCCCCTTAGTGGTGGGTTGGATGGTGTGTTCCTATCACAAGGCGAGTTGGCGCGTCAACATAGTGAATATCATCACTATGTATGGCGGTTTGTTCTTCCCGGTGCAGGACCTCGCCCGCGGCTTGGTCAAGGTGCGATCATTCAAGGTTTCGTTGGCCGACGGACGGCCCCTCGCACAGTAAGACCATGCCCTCATGGTGCTCCCCACCGGACCGTGGGCACGGTCTTGGTATTCCAGACGCAGCAGGCGCAGACAACCTAGTCCCGCTCCAAAGACCTAGCCGTAAAAAACCTGGTAGTTCTAACTCCCCGCCAACCCGGTGTAGTCTACCGCAGTAGCGTCCAGGTTCAACTCCGTCCCCAAGTACCGATCGGTGGTGCTGATGCTAGCGTGACCCAGGGTCAACTGGATCTGCTCCAGCGGGGCCCTACCCTTACGGGCCGGCTTAACGCCGGGTGAACTCCGGGAAGCGTATCGCGAAGAATTGGGAGGCATCCCTTCTCGTCGTCCCCGTAGCCCGCTTTGGGGGCTCCGCAGTTTGCGAGCAACCTGACCGGCAGCCATCGAAGCAGCAGTCCGACGCAAACAGAGTGGCCCCGCCCTTCGGCAGTGCCACCCCCATGATACTCAGCGAATCGGCGCTACTTCAGCACCTCCTTCGAGATGTCGTAGGTCTTTTCCACCAAGGCATATGTCTCGGGCGCATCGACCTGGAGGTATTTCTTGCCGGGCGTTAGCGCCAGTCGCGGATCGCCCGGCTCCACATCCTGGCGCCGGCTATTGCTGGACACCCGCTTGTTCCACAACGTCTGCCCCTCCTTGGTGAGGAGCCAGTTCAGGTACAGCTTGGCGGCGTTGGGGTTGGGCGGCCGGTTGAACATGAACGCGATGTTATTGCCTGCCCCGTAGTATTCGGCCCCATCGATCTCGATGTGCTTGATGTGCTTCATCAAGCCGCCCTGCTCAAATTCCTCGGTGAACGGCGGCGGCAGGTTGCCGATCTGGATGGCGTACTGCCCCTTGATCAGCGCTTCCAGCCGGGGCCGCAGCTCCCGGTTGAAGGCGACATCCTGGTCCTTGAAGAGCTTCTTCATGATGGAGTCGTCGCCCGCCTTCAGCCGGATGGCGGTGGCCGCCCAACCGCCACCCCCCAACCGCGGATCGCCCGCGATAATCTTGCCCTTCCACTTGGGATCAAGCAGGTCCTCAACCTTGGTGATCTCGCCGTCCTTCACCAGATTGAGGTTGATCCAGTAGGAGCGCGCCTTCTCCAGCCCAAAGCCGTAGGCCCACTTGGCCTCCGGATCGGTGAGGCCCGCCTTGAACCCGCCCAGCCAGACCTTGTCGTCCAGCACGTCCGGGCGGAAGAACACCGGCTGGATGGGGTCCAGCACGCCCTCCGGCTTCAGCGTGGCCAAAATGGAGGTGGGGGGCTGAATCATGACATCGTAGGAGTAGATGCCGCCCTTGCGCTCCTGAAGAGCCCGAGGAGCGAAGGTGCTGGCGTTCATGCCCGCGTGTTCCACAGTGATGCCGAACGCTGTCTGAAAATCATCGAAGGCGGTACGGTAGCCCGCACCCACGCCGGTGATGGCGGAGAGCTTGCCCTCCCGCTTGGCCTCGACGACCAGCTTGTCCCAGTCCGTCTCCCACTGCGGCTTGCCGGCCGGGGCGCTGCCGCCGGGCGCCGGCGCCGCCGGTGCGGGCGCTGCGGAAGGGGCGCACGACACCACCAGCGCCGTGATTCCGGTGAGCGTACCAACACGGATGAACTCCCGGCGATGGCGCCTCGTCTCAAGTATGGACACCTGACACCCCTTTTTCCTATTGCAAGCGAATCGGGGGCGCTTATGCGCCACCTTATTATTGGAAACAATACAACGAGGATGATGCCATACGTCTACCAGTTAGCGGGCGCTAATCAATCCACCATAGGGGTGGAGGTTAATGATTCTTGCTCCTGTTCTGGTTGGTCCATTATATCGCCTCCGGTACGCCCCGTTCATCAGTCGCTCAAGGTAGGCCCAGCGCCCGCCCCACCATCTGACCCATCGAACCCCCTGAGGCGCGCCTCAGGGGGTTCTCAACCCGACGCAACTCCCGAAGCTCCAATTTGCCGGGTCGAGCAGGTATGGGGTGGGGGTCCGCGGTTCGAGCCCCCTGCCTCAGTCGGCCAACCCGGTGAAGTCCACCGCTGTCGCGTCCACGTTCAACTCCGTTCCCAAATACCGCTCAGTGGCCGCGATGCTGGCATGGTCCAGGGTCAACTGGATCTGCTCCAACGGTGCACCGCCCATCCTGGCCAACTTGGCGAACGCACCGGCGGGCATCATGGGGCGCTAGGTCTTCAGCATAAGCCTTCACCACCCCGCGGACGGCCTGGGGGCTGAGGCTGTCGCCTCCGCAGGGAGTTGGACCGGTGGAAGCGGCTGTTTGTTCTCGGAGAGATAGAGGAAGAAGACTATCGGCGGGAGGCCAAGCCGCTGCGTGTGCGTCTGGCCGAACTGGAACGGCCGCAGGAGGTTCTAGATGTCGAGAAGGCGGCGGGCTACCTCAAGGACGTGGGGTCGTTATGGTCGAGGAGCCCGAGGGTCGCTCAGCAGCAGTTCGTCAGGGAAGTGTTTGACCGCATGGTCGTGCACGGACCCCAGTTGACGATGTTGAAACCGAAGGACGAGTATGCCCAGTTATTCGTGATGGATCGGGCTGAAAGATTTGCCGGAGAGATGGGCAAAATCGAGTTGTATAGTGGCTCCCCGAGCAGGATTCGAACCTACGGCCCGCCGGTTAACAGCCGGCTGCTCTACCGCTGAGCTATCGGGGAGCGAGGAGCGGGGCGGTGGGCCCAGCGTCGCTATTATAACAGAGCGTTCAGCATGGACAAAGGGGTGGTTTGCCTGTTAGCCTGGCCTGCGAGGGCGGTTTGAGCTGCCCGTTCTGCCTGCTCCAGACCCAGTTGGGGCTCAAGAGCTATTGCTCGTATACTGCTCTCGTTTCCCCACACCTCCATTTGAGGGGACTCGGGAAATAGCGTACACTGCCCGTCGTCGCGGCAATCGATTCAGTAACTGGTCTGGAGTGAACCCCAATGCCGGCTGAGGGCCGAGTCCCGCTACGGGTCCCCTTCTTCTACGGATGGGTGCTGCTGGGCGTGTCCATGCTGGCGGCTCTGCTGGCCTCCGGCCTCACCCCCACCTTCATGTCCATCATGCTCAAGCCGCTGTCGGACGACCTCGGCTGGAGCCGAACCGCCACCGCCGGAGCGATCTCGGCGGGAACGCTGGCGGGCGGGCCCGTTTCGGCGCTGATCGGGCCGTACGCCGACCGCTACGGCGGCCGGGTGCTGCTCCCCATCGCCGCGGCCCTGGTATCGGCGGGGTTGTTCCTGATGTCGGCCACCCAAGTCATCTGGTTGTTCTACCTGGGTTTCGTGGTGGCCCGCAGCGTTGCTCAGGCCTGCATGATCAGCGTGCTGCCCACCACCACCATGACCAATTGGTTCTCCGCCAAGCGGGGAAGGGCGCTGGGTCTGGTTAACATGGCTTCCCCCCTCGGGTCGGCGGTGCTGGCGCCGGTGGCCATCATGCTGATGGCGCTTACCGGGACGTGGCGGTCGGTTTTCGGCACCCTCGGCCTGGCGATGCTGGTGCTGCTACCCCTGCCCGCCCTTTGGCTGATGCGACGCAAACCCGAGGATGTGGGACTGCTGCCCGACGGTGAGCAGGTCGCCGCGGGCGCACCGTCAGGCGGAAGGGGTGGAGGAGGCGGCGGAGCCGACTACACCCTCCAGCAGGCCCTTGCCACTCCGGCGTTTTGGTTCCTCGGGGCGAGCCAGTCGCTGGCGATCCTGGCCACCAGCAGCATCACCTTCCATCAGGTGGCGTACTACACCGATCTCGGTCTTGGAGTGACGCTGGCCTCGCTGTCGATCACGGTGTTCGGGGTGGCGGGGGCTGCTTCGAACGCGATCTGGGGGTTCTTGAGCGAGAAGGTGTCGGAGCGGGAGCTCGCCATCGGCGTGTTGTTACTCGCCGCGGTGACGACCGTGCTGTTGCTGTTGGTCAACAGCGCGTTCCTGGCCTTGTTCGTCTCGCTGCTGCTGGGCCTGGCGGGCCGGGGGGCCGGCGGAGCGCTGTTCAGCGTGCTCATCGCCCGCTACTATGGGCGCAGCGCCATCGGCGCCATCTCGGGCGCGCTGACACCCTTTCAGGTCGGCGCGCTCGGCGTCGGCCCGCTGGTGGCGTCGCTGACCTTCGACCTGACGGGCAGCTACGACCTGGTGTTCAAGTTCTTCGTCGCCGTGTTCGTGGCTTCGGCGGCGCTGGTGTATCTCGCCCGGCCGCCGCAGCGGCTTCCGGCCGCGGCCTAACGACCCGCCGGTTCCTTCGACACCGCTCGCGCATCGATGCCGGGCAGCATACGGGAAGCGTCGGTGGTGACCATGACGTCGATGACCGCCGTTTCGCCGCTCTCGATGGCGTCTCGCAACACCGGACCGAGGTGCGCGGGGTCGTCCACCCGAGCGCCGAAGCAGCCGAAGTTACGGGCCACCGCTCCGTAGTCGACGTCGAGGAAGTCGACCGAGATGAAGCGGCCGTCGTAGAGGCCGTGCTGCAACGCTTTGACGTAGCCCAGGGCCTGGTTGTCGATGACCACGCAGACCACCGGGGCACCGATGCGGCGGGAAGTCTCCATCTCGGCCAGCGCCATCGCAAACCCGTTGTCGCCGCACAGGGCTACCACCACCCGGCCCGGGGCCGCCAGCTTGGCCCCGATGGCGCCCGACAGCCCGTAGCCGATGGCGGCGTGGCCGCGGTTGGCGATGTAGCTGCGGCCCGGCATTCTGGTTTCGAACAGCAGGCCGGACCAATGAGCCGCGAAGCCCCCATCGGCCACCACGATGGCGTCGTCGGGCAGCACCGAGCGCAGGTCCCGCAGCAGGCGCGCGTTATGGATCGGGCGTTCGTCCGAGCCGTAGTTGGCCGCCGCTTCCTGCTCCCATGCGGCGCGGCGGCCGGCAATCTCTGTGGCCTGCTCGCGGGCGCGGGGGGCCATCGCGTGCCGGTCGCTTTCGAGCGCCTCGGCGAGGCCGGCCAGCGCGAGCCGGGCGTCGGCCCAGATCCCCACTTGCGTCTGGTAGACCTTGCCCAGTTCGGTGGGATCGATGTCGATCTGGATGATGGCGGCGCCCTCCGGCAACAGCGTCCAGCGGCTGGTGGAGATCTCGCC
This sequence comes from Dehalococcoidia bacterium, assembly GCA_009692945.1. Lineage (GTDB taxonomy): Bacteria > Chloroflexota > Dehalococcoidia > SHYD01 > SHYD01 > SHYD01. The sequence continues at coordinate 5,232 of SHYD01000083.1, forward strand.
CAGCTTGCAGCCCACCACCAGGAGGACATCGGCGGCCTTGATGAGGTCGTTGCCGAAGCGGGAGTAGCGTCCGAAAACCCCCACGCTCAGCGGATGCGTCTCAGCCAGCGCCCCCTTGCCGCTCATGGTGGTGGCGACGGGCATGCCGGTCAGCTCAGCAAGCCGCTGTACCTCGCTCCAGCCCTCGGACAAATGGATGCCGCCGCCCACCAGCATCACCGGGCGACGGGCCCGTCGCAGCAGCGCGGCTGCCCGCTCGATGGCAGGGGCATCCGGGCGTACCGGCCGCATGGCCGCTCCGGTGGCCTCGGGGGTGGCATACAGATCCGATTCCTGGAAATCGAACCGGCCGTGCATCACGTCTTCCCGGACGTTCAGGTGCACCGGGCCGGGGCGGCCGCCGTTCGCCACGGCAAAGGCCCGCCGCACCAATTCCGGGACCCGCTCGATGCGGTCGATGGGGACCGTCATCTTGACGGTCGGCTTGATCATGCCGAACTGGTCGCTCTCCTGGGTGGCGGCGCGTCCGCTGATGAGGCTGTTCACCTCGCCGGTCAGCGCGATCATCGGGATCGAGGCGCCGAACGACTCCGCCAGCCCGCTGATGAGGTTGGTGGCGCCGGGACCGAGGGTGGCGTCGGCCACCGCCGGGCGGTTCCTGATCCGGGCATAGCCGTCGGCCATAAAGGCGCCGTGCTTCTCGTCCCGGATCAGGATGTGCCGGATGCTGCGCTGGCGGGCCAGGGCATCGTAGTAGGGCAGCGGCTGGTAACCGGCCATACCGAAGGCGAACTCCAACCCGTGCAGTTCCAGCATCCGCACCACCGCCTCGCCACCGGTCAATTCAGGCATTGTAAAACTCCTTCGTCATCGCTCAGGTGAACCATCGTTCTGGTGGGCATCGTAGCAGCGCCTGGGGTGCCCCGCAAGCCGTTTACGCACTTGCGCACTAGCCATGCGCATTCTATAGTAGCGGCGCCAAAACAAGGAGAGCCCCATGCCCAGGTATGTCATCGAGCGCCAGATCCCGGGGGCAGGCAACCTGACCGCCGAGCAGTTGAAGGGGAGTTCCCAGACCTCGTGCAACGTGCTGCAGGAGATGGGGCCGACGATCCAGTGGGTACACAGCTACGTGGTGGACGATGCCATTTATTGTGTCTACATCGCCCCCAACGAGGCCGCGGTGCGGGAGCATGCCCAGAAGGGCGGTTTCCCGGCCAACAAGGTCATGCAGGTCAGCACTATCATCGACCCCACCACGTCGGAGTAACCCGAGGCGGACGCCCGAACCCCCGGCACGGTTCATGTACGAGTTCAGAGTTCAGGTTCGGAAGCGGGGGTGCAGGGGGCGAAGCCATCCTGCCGGGGGCCTGGGGGTTTTCCCCCAGAAACAAAATATACTCTTTTCCCTGGGGGTGGGGGCAAACAGCCGAGCAGCAGCCCCTGATACCTGAATAGATACCGGTTCATGCGTACCGGGGGTTCGCGCGTCCGCGGTGCTATACTACGGCCACTCTCACTGAAGGAGTTCACCCATGAACCGAGTCGCCATCGTCAGCGCGGCGCGCACTCCCATCGGCCGCTACGGCGGCGGCCTGAAGGACGTTTACGAGGGCGATCTCGCCGCCAAGGCCATCTGCGAGGCGATCGCCCGGGCCGGGATCGACCCCGCCGAGGTGGACGAGGTGATCATGGGGCACGTGCTGGCCAGCGGTGAGGCCCCTAACGTGGCCCGCCTGGGCGCCCTCAAGGCGGGGTTGCCCATCGAGGTGCCCGCCTACACCATCGACCGCCAGTGCAGTTCGGGACTCCAGTCGGTGGTCAACGGGGCGCTGCTGATCCAGAGCGGCGAGGCCGACACCGTGGTGGCGGGCGGCATCGAGAGCATGAGCCGCGCCGTGCACTACACCACCGACGCCCGCTGGGGCATCCGGGCGGGGTCGATCACGCTGCACGACCATTTCTACCGCTCGGTGGTGATGACCTCCTGCCCCGACGTGTGCGGCCCCATCGATGGTATGATCGGCACCGCCGAGAAGGTGGCGAAGGAGTGGGGCGTCTCCCGGGAAGAGGCGGATATCTTCGCGGTGGAGAGCCAGCGCAAGGCGGTCGCGGCGCAGCAGGCGGGCCGCTTCAACGACGAGATCGTGCCGGTGGAAGTCCCCGGCCGCCGCGGCGCGGTTACGGTGGTCAGCATCGACGAGGGCCCCCGGGCCGACACCACGCTCGAAGGGCTCGCCAAGCTGGCGCCGATCCAGGGCGGCGTGGTCACCGCCGGCAACGCGTCGACCCTGAACGACGCCGCCGCCGCGGTGGTGCTGATGTCGGAGGAGCGGGCCAAGGCCCTCGGGAAAAAGCCGCTGGGCTATCTGAAGTCCTGGGCCGCCGCGGGGGTGCATCCCCACGTGATGGGTATGGGGCCGGTGCCGGCGGTGCGCAAGGCGCTGGCCAAGGTCGGGATGACGATCGAGGAGATGGACCTCATCGAACTCAACGAGGCTTTCGCGGTGCAGGCCATCGCCGTGCTGCGGGACCTGGGCGTCAACGACCACACCAACGTGAATGTGAACGGCTCCGGCATCAGCCTCGGCCACCCGGTGGGCGCCACCGGCGCCCGCATGCTGACCACCCTGCTCTACGAGATGCGCCGCCGTGATGTGCGCTACGGCCTGGAGACGATGTGCGTCGGCGGCGGCCTGGGGCTCGCCGCGATCTTCGAGCGGGATTAAGGCAACGCCGAACGGCTTGCAACACCGGGCGGTTCCCATCGGGACCGCCCGGTGTTGCGGTGAATCATTCGATCTGCTCACCCTACTCCGTTGGGACGGATGCCACCGGCGCCGCGGCGGCCAGCCGGACCCACCCAGATTGTCTGGATGGGCCCGGCTGGCCCATGCGCAGGCGCCAAGTCCGCGTATCTTTGCCCCATCGCGGCTGAAGGGCTAGCCCCGCCGTCCTGAGGTTGCCGTCCGTGGGCGTTCCGATCGACGCAGCTTCTCCAGGATCCACATGCGGGCGAGGGTGGACGGGCCAACCCCGAGGTCCATCGCCTCCTGCCGCAGTTCAAGCCACATCGCCGACGACAACCGCACCGGGACCACCTTGTCCAGCGAAGGTTTCATCTCCAGACGGACAACCTCGTCGGAGTCGTCCCAGGCTTCCCCGGACTCGATCCGAGCCACGTTCTCATCAACATCAGACATCCCAACCTCCCGTTGACCGGCGGTAGAGCCGCCGTTCGTGCTCAGTCAAGTCCCGTGCGGTGACCACTTTCCAGATCCCGCCTCCCAAATCGACCAACACGACGAGCAGGAAACGTCCTGCGTCAGTGCGGCTGAATACCTTGTAGAGTCCGTCCCTGCCGCGGCGCACATGCCGGTGCGCAGAATGGACGGCCCCTT
>SHYD01000017.1 GCA_009692945.1 Dehalococcoidia bacterium
CGACCCCCGTTGCCTCGCTCACCTTGTCCGACCCCATCTGATATCGTGTCCCCATAGCGTACCCTTCCTTGCTCGCCCCTCATTGAGGCGGTGTTGCTCTTCACCTGGAAGGGTACGCTCCTTTTTCGACCGGAGCCCAATTTCCACAATTCTGATGCTAGCTCCGCTGGGACGACGCAGATTCTCGCTTCGCTCGAACGGTAACAGGCCTTCGCGCGCATCGCACTCAATACTCTTCGAGCTCTGCGAGAAGTTTCCTCAGCCTTCGGTGTTCGTCGTGCCACCTTGGTACGTGTTCACCCAAACGTGAACTCTTACTATTTTGACAGGAATGCGGTGCCATCTGTACCATAGGCTTGGCGACTGAGAGAGGCAGCTTTGCTGACTCGCCCGTTTCACGGCTCAGCCGTCTTTTTCGTAGGGGCCAACCTCATGAACATCGGACTCGGACTCGATCCTTCGCTCCGGCTCAATTGGGAGCAGCAGCGGCAGCTTGCTCAGGAGGCGGTGGGGCTGGGGTACACCAGCCTCTGGAGCCCCAGCAGCATCAACGGGCGGGACGCCTTTCACATCTGCGCCCAGTGGTGGGGCGCCACCGCCCAGGCGACGCCCGGCGGACTCAGCACCGGCATCTCGGTGGTGCCCGCCCCCCAGTGGACCGCCACCACGCTGGCCGCCACGGCGGGCACGGTGGCAGAAATCACCGGTGGCCGATTCGTGCTGGGGATCGGCACCGGCTCGATCTACAGCGCCGACTACCGCCACACCTACGGCATGGCGGAACTGCCGCCGCTGGCGGTGATGAAGGACTATCTCACCACCCTCCGAGGGCTCCTCAGCGGGCAGGCGGTCGAGCACGAGGGGCCGGCGGTGACGCTGCACGGCCTGCGGCTCACCTTCCGACCGCCCGCGGTGCCGGTGTACCTGGCGGCGCTGGGCCCACAAATGCTGCGGCTCGCGGGCGCGGCAGCCGACGGAGCGTCCTTGAACTGGTGCAGCGCCGAGCAGGTGGCCTGGAGCCGCGAGGTGATCGCCCAAGGCGCGGCGCGGGTGAACCGCGACGCCGCGGGCGTCCACGTGCAGGAGTACATCCGCATCTGTGTGGACGACGACCAAGAGGTGGCACGGATCAGCCTGGCGAAGTCGATCCTGAGTTACGCCCTGGCGCGGGCGGGAGCGTCCAAGGAGCACGGTTACCGCGGCCATTTCGCCCGCATGGGCTTCGACGCCCAACTGTCGGCGCTGGAGGCCCGCCGGGACGCGGGCGCTACCGACGACGAGATCGCCGAAGCATTCCCCACCGAACTGCTGCGTCACGTGGCCTATTACGGTCCCGCCGCCGGAGCCGACGCCGCGTTCCGGCGTCTCGCGCAGGGTCTGGACACCGCAGTCGTGCGGGTGGTCGCCGCCCGGCCGGGGACCGATTCGGTGCGGGCGGTGATGCAGGCGTGTGCGCCGGCCCTCTCGCCCGTCTCTCATTAAACTCAGAAACTCAAACGCCTATGCCCAGGGGCACCACCGGGCCATGAAAAGGCGGGGGCTGCAGCCACCACCCGCTTGATCCCCCTCCTCGGAGGAGGGGGCCGGATAATAAACATGGAGGTGAGGGGGCAACCCCCCACACTCCCCGCCAGCGGGAGACCCGGTGGAAACCCCTTTCCACAGCAGATTTCCGGCCGGAACAGAACCGCCCCGCCCAATGGGCGGGGTGGTCTGGTTTCCACGAAACGCGCCAGCTATTTCTTGACGACGAACTCCTTCGTCGCCGGGTCGATGCCGATGTTGTGCCAGTCGGGGTCCAACCCGTTGTGCTCGTCTTTGGAGCGGTTGAGCATGCCGTTGAGCAGTTGCAGCCCCTTCTGGTTCTCCAAGGCATCCCGGATCTTCTCCTGGCTATCGCCGCCCTTGGCGATGGCGTCGGCCATCGAGGTCATGCTGTCGTAGAAGAACGCCGCGTAGGTGCCGGGGTCCCGTTTGGTCTTGGCATTGTACTTGGTGGCGAACTCGGTCAGCCGCTTCTTGGCAGGGTCGCTGTCCGGAAGCTTCTTGTAGACCAGCATCTTGGTGCCGGCCATGTTGACCACATCCATCGCGTCGCCGAGCAGGTCCACGTAGGCCTGGTTGGCGTTGCCGGCAAAGGTCCAGTAGTACCCGGGGTAGTTGAGCTGCTTGAAGTTCTTGGCTGCCAGCGCGGCCTGGGTGCCCGAGGCGCCCACGTAAACGTGCTTGATGCCCTGGCTGCGCAGGCGGGCCAGCACCGGGGTGAGGTCGGTGTCGGTGGGCTGAAACTGCTCGAAGGCGGCAATCCTGATGCCCTCAGCCTCGAGGTCCGGGAAGTTGAACCTCTTCAGGGTCTCAGCCAGGGCCCCCGCTTGAGCCATGACTCCGACCTGGTTGTCGCCGTGGCTCTTGATGAAGTCGGCCTGGACTTTCATCATCGCCTTGCTGGGAAAGGTGCTGAACTGGTAAGGAGTGAGGGGTCCCGTGATGCAGTTGCAGGACACATTGGGGATCTTGGACTCTTCGATGGTGGGAGCCACCGCTGCGGTGACGACCTGTGAGACCGGGCCGACGATGACCAGCACCTTGTCCTGCTGGACGAGCTTCTTGGCGCCCGACAACGCGAGTTCCGGTTTAGACTCGTCGTTGACCACCACGAGCTCGATCTTGCGGCCGTTGATGCCGCCCTTGGCGTTCGTCTCCTCGACGAACAATTCGATGGCCGGCAGCGCATCGTTGCCGAACGGCGCCAGCCCGCCGGTGGTGGACATAATGACGCCGATCTTGATGGGCGGACCGGCCTGGGGCGCCGTCTGCCCGGCTGCAGCGGGCGCCTGCGCAGCCGGCGGAGCCGCCGCCTGACAGGCGCTCAGCGCCACGGCGAGCGCCATGGCGCTGCTGAACAGCGGAAGGCGTAAAAACCTCGCCGTGGCGGACTTCCAAACGGTACGGCTGGTGTGAAACATACCCCGACTCCTTTCAACGAACCCCGGCTACTGCTGTTTTACTCGCGTTTGCCGACGATTTCAAGCCCGGCTGGCGATTAGAAAAGCGTACCATGAGCGCCAGCAATTCGCCACCGCCACCGGAGCCCGGTAAGAGTTCACTGTTGAGGGGCGGCCGGGCTCAGGAGCGGGAGCGCATGAGGGCGGCAGCCCTCTGCCGGGCGGCGTGGGGGTGCCCCCAAAGGAGTGGGCACCTTTTGAACTCACGCCTGGATGCAGGCCTCGGGACGGGGGTGTGCACAGGGGGCAGAGCCCCTTCTGCCGGGGCGTGGGGTGTCCCCCAAATAGAATTCTCCTCTTTTTTCCTGAGGTCGGGGGAGTGGCTCATTCCGCCGAACCGCTGACACTGAATAGATACGGAGCCCGGAGCCGGAGTAAGTCCGCGGAATGACACAGATTTTCACAGATTCGGAAATGGTGCAGTTGGGTTGTAAGCTGGGCACAAGGGCCGTGGGGTCGTGCTCGTAGGACGACCGCCGTTACCAAACAACACTGAGGAGACTCTCCATGAACCTGTTCGACCTTTCCGGAAAAACGGCAGTGGTCACCGGCGCCGCCTCGGGCATCGGCCGGGCCATCGCCATCGGCCTGGCGCAGGCGGGCGCCAACGTCGCGCTCTGCGATCTCAACGGCGCCGCGCTGCCCGGAGTGGCGGCTGACATCGAACGGGCGGGGCGACGAGCATTGGTGGCGCCGGGCGACGTCACCGATGAGGGATTCCTCGAACGCCTGATGGGGCGGACCCGCGACGAGTTCGGCTCGGTCGACATTGCGGTGACGGCGGCGGGGATCAACGTGCGGGGCGCTGCGATCGACTTCACTGCGGCCGATTACCGGCGGGTGCTGGAGGTGAACCTGGTGGCCGTGTTCCTGACCGCCCGCGCCGCTGCCCGGGTGATGATGGGCGGGGGAGGGGGCAGCATCATCACCATCAGTTCGATCATGGGGCATGTGGCGTCGGCCAACGTTCCCGCCTACACCTCGTCTAAGGGCGGGGTCAGCCAGGTCACCCGCAGCCTGGCGCTGGAGTGGGCGGCCCACAACATCCGGGTGAACGCCCTGTGCCCCGGCTACGTCCGCACCCCGTTCATCGAACCGCTGCTCCATGACCCGGAGCGGCTGGCATTCCTGCTGGACCGGACCCCCATGAAACGGCTGGCGGAGCCCGAGGAACTGGTGGGGCCCGCGGTGTTCCTGGCCTCGGACGCCTCGTCCTACGTCACCGGCACCTCGCTGTTTGTCGACGGGGGCTGGATGGCATGGTAGGGCGGGCCAGGCCGGTTCCCTGCCCGGATAGTGTAACCCGGCCCGTATCAACCACAATCGTCGATTCGCCCAGATTGTATGGAGGAATGAACCTTGGTCCATCTGACTCGAACAATGGCCGGCCTCCCTGGCCTGGGCCTGATGCTGGCAGCCTGCGCTCCGGCGGCGCCCCAACCAGCGCCCGTGGCACCGGCCACCCCGGCACCGGCAGCGGTCATCGCCCCCGCGTGTTTCACGTTGAATGCTGACCTCAGCGAAGCTCGGTACAGGGTCATAGAGCAGTTCGTCAACGTACCGCTGCCTAGCGATGCGGTAGGGATAACGAAGATGGTCAAAGGGTCGGTTGTGTTCGGCAGCAACGGCAAGGTGGACCCCGCCCATTCCAAAGTGTTGGTCGACCTCGGGTCCATCAAAAGCGACCGGGCGAACCGGGACCGGGATATCAACACAAAAACGCTGGAAGTCGAGAAGTTCCCCAACGCTGAATTTACTATCAGAGACATCAAGGGTCTGGGCGCTCCGATGCCGGCCGCCGGCAGCAGAGAACTGGAACTGGTGGGTGACTTGAGCATTCATGGGGTGTCGGTACCCGTCACCTGGAAGGCTACCGCACAGTTCACCGAAACCCAGGTCAAGGGGCTGGCGACGACCGCCGTCACGTTCGCCCCCTTCGGGATGCAGAACCCCAAGAGCCAGTTCCAACTTTCGGTGGAAGACAACATCCGGCTTGAGCTGGAGTTTGTGTTCACGAAGAGCTGAACGCCGGCGGCGGCCAAGAGAAGAGAATCGAAGGAAGCGAGGGCGCCGGTTGGCCCTCGCTTTTTATTCCCCGCGATAACCAGGACCGGATGTAACTTATAGTAGATACAACGGTAGTAACAGCAATAATCCGGCCGCGGTACCAACCACATCATCCTCTGGGAGGTTCGTTTTTGATGTTCATTGCCCCTCAACTGTCGCTGAGCTTGCTGGCCCTCGCGGCGCTCAGCCTGGCCGTCGCCTGTGCGCCCGCAGCACCTCCCGTCGCCCCCGTGCCTTCACCGGTACCAACCAGGCCGGGAGCGGCGCAGCCGGTGCCCAACGCCACCGTCACGCCCGTCTCGGCAACGGCGGTCCCGGCTGTGGCAGGCGCCCTTCGCTACACCCTCGCCGACACCAGCGAGGCGCGCTATCGGGTGCGTGAACAGCTGGTGGGGCTCAGCCTCCCCAACGACGCCGTGGGTAGCACCAACAGCGTTAAGGGCACGCTGACCTTAGACGGCAATGGGGCGGTGGACCCCGCGGGGTCCAAGCTGACCGTGGACCTGCGAACGCTGAAGAGCGACGCGCGCGGCCGCGATGGGTTCATCCAGCAGGAGACTCTGGAGACTCGAAAATTCCCCCACGCCGAGTTCGTGCTGAGGGCGATCAGGGGTCTGCCGCTGCCGGTTCCTTCGAGTGGAACCGCCGATCTGGAAATTTCCGGCGACCTGACGGTCCACGGCGTCACCAAATCCGTGGTATGGAAAGCGGCGGCGCAGTTCGCTGAAAACCAGGTGAAGGGCCAGGCGAAGACCACGTTCACTTGGAGCGATTTCGGGATGCAGAAGCCCGTGTTCGCCCAGCGGGTGTTCAGCGTCGAGGATACCGCAGGTCTGGAATTGGACTTCGTCTTCAACAAGGGCTAGCGGGGCAATACCGAGGGAACCCCCGCGCCCGATATTCATGGATTCTTCATGGCGAGGCGGTCCGCGAGCTTGCAGCAGGCGTCGCCCTTTGGGCATAGTGAGAGCAGTAATTGGGAGGGGGCGTGTTGGCGATGGTATTGGTGGTGGATGACGACCGGGTGCTCGCCCAAACCGTGGCTTCCAGCCTCGAATCCCGCGGTTGGCATGCCCGGGTGGCGAACGACTGCGCCCAAGCGAGGATCGCGATCACCGAAGAGGTCCCCCGCCTCGTCGTATTGGACCTGAACCTGCCCGACGGCCTGGGGTGGGACCTGCTGGAGGAGTTGCGCGCCGGTCCTCTCCCCATCGATGTCCCCGTCATCATCATCTCCTCGATGCCGGTGACCCGCAGCCAGGTGAGAGAACGGCGGGTGGCGGCCTACCTGGCGAAACCCTTCGGCATCCCGAACCTGCTGGAAACGGCCAGAACGCTGGCCCCGCCGCGGGCTTGACTGGTGCGGACAACCCCGGGGGTTTCCCGTTCGAGGCTAAAGCAGGCCGGGCTTGCTACCCACCCCACACCCCGGCAGAAGAGTTGGCCCCTTTGCGCTCCCCCGGGTCAACATCCTGACGGCACCTGTTCCGTGCCACCTGAACCCCACCTACTCCTGCTTCGCCCGGTAGAACGCCAGCGCTTTGCGCAGAGCGGAGGCTGCCAGGGCCGCGCTGTGCAGGCGGTGCGGCGGCAGTCCATCCAGCGCATCAACGATACCCTGTGCGGTGATCGCTGCCGCTGCTTCCAGCGTGGCCCCCGTGACCATTTCCGTGAGGATGCTGCTGGCGGCCACCGAACCGGTGCAACCTTTGACCTCCTGGCGCGCCTCGGCGATGCGTCCATCCGCCACGCGGATGGTCAGCGTCAGCAGGTCGCCACACACCGGATTGCGCTCGATGCCGGCGCCGTCAGGGTTCTCGATGACGCCGCGGTTGCGGGGGCGTTCCACATGGGTCATCACCGTCTCGCTGTAGCCGTCCGCCATGGGCTCACCCCTGCGCGGCACGGGCAAGTGGGGAGAGGGCCCGCAGCCGGGCCACGATGTCCGGCAGCGTCGCCAGCAGGTATTGGACGTCTTCCTCGGTGTTCTCGCGGCCCAGAGTGAGGCGCAGGCTGGCGTGGGCGATGTCGGCGGGGAGCCCGAGGGCCGAGAGGACATGCGACGGTTCCAGCGACGCCGAGGTGCAGGCGCTGCCGCTGGAGGCGCATACCCCTGCGAAATCGAGTCCCAGCAGCACCGGCTCGCCCTCCACCGCTTCGAAGGAAACGTTCACGTTGTTGGGCAGCCGCAACGTCGGGTGACCGTTGAGCCGGGTCCGGGGAATGCGTTCGCTCAACCTAGAGATGAGGCGTTCCCGCAAGCCGATAAGCCGGGCACTCTCCGTTTCCTGCTCCGCCACCACCAACTCCAGTGCCCGGGCGGTCCCGACGATGCCCGGCGTGTTCTCGGTCCCGGCGCGGCGGAAGCGCTCCTGCGAGCCTCCCTGTTGCTGCGGGAGCAACGGCGTGCCCCGCCGGACGTACAGCACACCGCACCCTTTGGGGCCATAGAACTTGTGGGCGGAGAGGCTGAGCAGGTCCACGCCCAGCCGGTCGACGTTCAGGTCGAGCGCGCCCGGCGCCTGCACTGCGTCGGTGTGAAAGGGAATGACCCGTCCCAGGGCTTTGCCCCGCCGGCGCACCACCTCCGCCAGTTCGGCGATGGGCTGAACTGTTCCGATCTCGTTGTTGGCGTACATAATGCTGACCAGCACCGTCCGGGCGGTGAGCGCCGCCGCGAGGTCGTCCGGCCCAACGAGTCCATCGGCGTCCACCGGCAGGTAGGTGATGTCGAAGCCGAACTTCTCCAGGAACTGGCAGGTGTGGAGCACCGCATGGTGTTCGATGGAAGAGGTGACGATGTGGTTGCCCCACTGCCGGGAGGCGAAGGCCACCCCCTTGATCGCCGTGTTGTCCGACTCGCTGCCGCCGCTGGTGAACATGACCTCCGCGGGCCGGCACCCGAGGATGCCGGCGACAGCGGCCCGCGCGCCATCGACTCCCTTGCGGGCATCTTGGGCCAGGCCGTAGATGCTGGAGGGGTTGCCGAAGCGCTCAGAAAAGTAGGGCAGCATGGCCTCCAGCACCTCGGGTCGAACCGGGGTGGTGGAGGCGTGGTCCAGATACACGATGCGTGACGGCATGCAGCGACTCCGTGGCCGGGCCCGGTGAGTGGAGCGGGCCCCGTGGGAAAAAGTATAGCTGGTTTGGCGTACCGGTGAATGAGAGGAGCCGGGGGGTCGCTGCAATGCCCAGGATCAACCCGATAACGCGAACATAAGGGAGGACTCGGATGAACAACCCCGGCATTGCCAACAGCGACGGAGGTGCCCAGGACAATGTGAGCCCCATCAGGGTGGGGCAAATGCGGGCCAAGGGACTGCTGGAAATTGCCGCTGGTCTCTATCCCGCGTCCAGCCGGGCCATAGCCAATCGGGTGGAGATCACCATCAGCGGCCGGAGAGAAAACGTGAGCGTGACGCTGGCGACGGGCGGCCTGCTGCTCCTACCGAAGGTGGCGCGACGGCGAGTCGATATCGGCTGGATCAACCCGATGGCCGGCTTGGCCATGGCCGTCCGGGGCGCCGGTCCCTTCCGGGCGCCCCTTCCCCTGCGCGTGCTGGCGGTATTCCCGTCGCTCGACTGGCTGGTGTTCGCCGTTCCCGAAGACAGCGGGATCGCCTCGCTCGCCGATGTCCGACGCCGGCGCTACCCGCTCCGGATCGCCACCCGCACGCTCTCCCGCGACGACACCACCATGTTCGCCATTTCAGAAGTCCTCAGGTTCCATGGCCTCTCTTTCCGTCAGATCCGGGGGTGGGGCGGGGAGATCCACCACCACACCAATCCCACCAGCCCGCGCCGCATCGAGGCGATACGGACGGGCACAGTGGATGCCGTGTTCGATGAGGGCGTGCCGATCTGGGGGCCCGAGGCCCTGGCTGCGGGCATGCGGTTCTTGTCCCTGAGCAGCGACGTCGTTGACCACATGACCCGCCTGGGCTTCCGGCGCGCGGTGTTGCCGGTCGGCACCTATCCAGGCTTGGCCGAGGACGTGGTGACGCTGGACTTCAGCGGATGGCCCGTCTTCGCCCACCAGGAACTCGACGAAGCGGTGGCGTTCGCGGTCTGCGCCGCCATCGAGGCGCGCGCCGGGTTGATCCCGGTAGACCAGCCGATCCCGCTCGACATCCGGCAGCTCTGCAACCAATCGGCGGCCTGCCCCATCGATGCACCGTTGCATCCGGGGGCCGAGCGGTTCTATCGCGAACACGGGTACCTGTAGCAGCCGGAGCGTCGCTCGCTTGCCCCGTGTTACCGAACCGCGGTCACCAGTTGCTCAGGCGTCATCTGGAGGGCAGCGGCGATCTGCTTCAACGCGACGAAGGTGAGGTTGTCGCCAGGGCGCAGCGGGAGCAGCACCTCACCGAACCGTTCGTGCCGGAGCTTCAGGTGCTTGTGATGGCCCGGCTCCACCCAGTACCCCTGGTACTCCAGGAACCGCCGCATGTCCCGAGTCCGGATCGAGGTGAGGGCGAAGCCCTTCTCTTTCCCCACGGCCGCACCTCGCAGATGAGTTGACTGCGCACCCAGGGGGTTTCCGCGTTCAGAGCGCCCGGGTTACCGAGGGGGTGGCAATGGGCGCCCCGCGCTCCCCGGCAGCGGCTAGAGCGCGTCGAACGCGCTGGCTGCCTCCTTGAGCTGGAGCAGGTCGCGCTGGTTGAACAGGGTCCGCCGGCTGCTGACACAATGCGCCCGGCCCTGCGGGGCGAATGTGTACCGCCCCTCAGCGTGAGAGATGACGTCGCCCTGTTCGAGGGTTTCCAACGCCTTCGTCACCGCGCCCTGATCCACCCCCGCCCCCATTGGCGCGAACAACGGGAAGCGACCGGCCAGGTCCTCGAACATTGCCGCCAGACGGCTGGCGTCATCCGGGATGCTGTCGGCTTCCATGGTCGCCAGCATCCCGGAGAGCACTTCGTGGAGCTGGAACCGCATGGACGTTGGGCCAGGACCTGTGGGCGTCGTCATCAATCACCTCGACATCCTCATAGATTATGTAGCTCGGGGTTACAGACGGGGGCCCCTCACCGGGTACCGAACCCCGCTCCGATGCAGGGTGGGGGTCGACGGCCGTCCGGCCGGGGCTGCGTGATGGACGAAGTCTATAGATACGCGGGCTGTGAGGTCAAATGAGTTTATGAGCCGGTAAGGTGCGGTGTAATATGCCGCCGCGCTGGGCGTTGAGCAGTCTGACGGGTGATCCGCTGCGAGACGAATGTACCGCCTGCGTTCATCCATCAGGTTCTTGGGATAGTTGCCGTACCGGCCGATACTAGGTGAAGGCGGGACTGAACAGAAGCTGGAGGCGAGACCATGAGCGGATTCACTTCGGGCGGTGGTGTTGGCGTGGCGCGTGTCCGGGTTCTGAGCGGTGACGGCAGACACAGGCTGCTGGCCCAGGTGGCCGAACGGCTCGGTGTGGGCAGCGCCGAACTGGCGAACGCCATTCACCGGGTGAGCCAAAGCGTCACTAAGGATGACGCGTTCTCGATAGAACAGCGGCGGCTGGAGCGGGCCCGGAACCACCTCCAACTCCCTATCTGACCGCCGGCGGGTAGCGCGGCCGGGCTGAGAAGTGGGAGTGCACGAGGGCGACAGCCCTCTGCTTGTCCTGAGCTCGTCGAAGGGCCGGGGGAGTGGGGGTGCCCCCACAGAGAATTCTCCTCTTTTTTTCTGGGGTGGGGGGGGGGTGGCTCATACCCCGAACCCCGACACTGATTAGATACAGCGCTGGCGGGCTGTGGAAACCCCACAGGCGCGAAGAGCAACAACTGTAGCAAGGCGCCGCACCCCTCACCCGCCGGCCAGGTAGGCCACGGTGTGAGCCTCGCAGAGGCCCTGCACATCCACCACCCGCTTGGCGTGGGTGGCGGGCCGCCCGCACTCCGGCACCTCGCCGCCCCGGATGATGTTCTCCACCCGCACATACTCGCAGACGGCGTCACCCGGTTTGCGCACGGTCAGGAACTCGTAGGACTCCACCGCCGCCACCTCCTCCATCAAGGCGGCCAACCCTGCCTGCAGGTCCCGCTCCGTCAGCCTCATGTGCTCGAGGCACAGGTGGCTCTCCACCCACTCGTCGTACACCCACCACACCGCCGCTTCGCTGCAGGCGGGGACTGCCGCCAACTCCTCGTCGTCGGCCTCGTCCAGTTCAAGGTCCGCCTCGTCCTGGTCCCCCTCCTGGTCCTCGGTCCACTCACAGAAATTCTCGTCTTCCTCCACCTCCTCCAGGTCGATCTTCTCCTTCCACATTCGCGTCTCGTCGCAGTGCTCGCACATGGGCGCTCCTTGGGGTCCGGTTGTTTGCTGCTGATTATTGTACCGTTGTCCGAGCGAACGGAGGCGGTGGAGGGGCCGGCCCATGAACCACGCCCCCACCACCCCGGAAAAAAGAGGAGAATTCTCTGTGTGGGGCACATCATGACATTGAGCGCCGGCGTTAGCGCTCACCCGCTGGTCTTTCGCCGCAACAGCGCCACGAGCCAAACGCGAGGCCCAAGCGGGGGAGTGCCCCTACGCCCAACACGACTCCCCCCGGACTGTTGCGACAAACGAGGCCCTCCAACCCCCTCAGTCCCTCACCCCCTCCACCAACGCCGCCAGCTCGGGCGTCACCACCCCGGCCGCGCCCCGCAGCGAGAGGTGGCAGGCGCGGGTGAGGGCGCTCTCCTCGGGGTTGATCTCGATGATCACGCCGCCGTTCTGGCGGGTGAGCATCGGCAGTTCCGCGGCGGGGTGGACCACCGCCGAGGTGCCCACCACCAGCATGCAGTCGGCCCGCAGCGCCTCTGCGCGTGCGGTGCGCAGCGCGTCGGGCGGGATCGGCTCGCCGAACATCACGGTGTCGAACTTGAGCACACCGCCGCAGGGCGGGCAGCGCGGCGGCAACTGCTCGAAAGTGAACTCGTGGCGGGGAAACCGCTCGCCGCAGTCGAGGCAGCGCAGCCGGTAGCGGTTGCCGTGGATCTCGGTGATCCGGCGGCTGCCGGCGCGGGCGTGGAGGCCGTCGACGTTCTGGGTAATGAGGTGCCGCAGCACCCCCGTCAATTCGAGACGGGCCAACGCGATGTGCGCCGGGTTGGGCTGGGCTCGCTCGAAGTCCTTCCACTCGGGGCGGCGGTTCTCCCGTTCGTCGGCCACGCGGGACTCCCACCAAGCGCGTGGGTCGGCGGTGAACCGCTTGAAATCGAGCGGGCTGGGTTCGCCGTACTTGGTCCAGATGCCGCCAGGTCCCCGGAACGGGGCGATCCCGCTCTCGACCGACACGCCGGCCCCGGTGAGGGCGACGACGTAGCGGGCCTGCCGCACGGCGGCGGCGGCGAGATCAAGGGTGCGGGCGAGGTCAGGGCCTAGCAAAAAAGGAAAAATCCGCAGATTGCGCAGATAAACGCAGATTCAGAGTGCTGGTTCGAAGTTCAAGGCGCAAGGAGTGCACGAGAGGCAGAGCCCTGTCGGGGTCGTGGAGATCTATCCGAACTGGAGCGAGCGCTTGCTGCCGCCGCCGGTGGTGAAGCCGCTCACCCCGGTCGCCACGGCGGCGCCACCGTCGTAGGCGGCGCCGTAGGCGACCAACAACGGCACGAAGTGCTCCTGGGTCGGCAGCGCCTGGGCCACGCCGGGAGCGATCTCCTGGTAGCGGAGCAGGGCATCCACGTCGCCGCGTTCCAGCGTCTCGGCCACCCAGGCGTCGAACTCGGCGTTGGCGGTGGGGCTCTCCTGGCTGTGGGTCAGCAGGCCCGCCCCCATCACCATCACCCCCTCGGGCCGCAGCGGCGCCAGCCGCCGCCCCAGTTCGAACAGCGATTCCGGGTCGAGCGTCGGGATCGACGCCTGGAGCACCGGGACATCAGCGTCGGGGTACATCCCCTTCAGCCCGATGAACACGCCGTGGTCGAGGCCCCGCTGGGAGCCCTCGATGGGGACGAAATCGCCGAGAAGGCCGGCGAGCCGTCCGGCGAGGTCAGGGGCGGGTGGCGCGGGATACTGCACCTGGTAATAGTGCTGCGGGAAGCCGTAGTAGTCGTATTCCAACGCCACGGGGTGGGTGGCGCCGGTGGTCAGGGGGTAGCGCAGCCAGTGAGCTGAGAAGACGAGGATCGCCTTGGGGCGGGGCATTGCGTCCGCCCACTCCTCCAGCTCGCCGCACCACACCACGTCGTCCATCTGCCGCGGACCGCCCACGCCCACGAACACGGCGGGGATGAGGGATGGGGCGGGGGTCTGGGGGTGTTGGGTCATGGCAAAGTCCTTTCACCGGTTGGGGTACATGCCAAATTGTAATCCTGAATGTCGACGGTTTTCCAGACTCCACGCCGATGTGAGGAAAGGTCAGATCCGCACAGCCACAAGGCTGGGCCGACAGGAATCAGGATCGATCACCCCAGGAATTCCAGTGTACGACGTCAGTGAGGGGCATGCGGCGGCGCCAGCCCACCTGCTCCAGGACCGGCCGCTCAGGAAAGCTCTCCGGATAACCGACGCACAGGTAGGCCACGGGAATCACGTACGGCGGGATGTTCAAGAGAGCCGGCAGTTGGGGTAGCTTTAGGATGCTCACCCAACCCACCCCCACCCCTTCAGCACGGGCGGCCAGCCAGAGGTTTTCCACAGCGCAGCAGGTGGAGTAGACATCCGTTTCCGGTATAGCGTTGCGTCCAAGCACGATGCCCGCCCGGGTCGGGTCGCAGGTGACGCACACGTTGAGCGGCGCATCGAGAATCCCTTCCAACTTCAGCGCCAGGTACTGCGAGCGCTGCGGTTCATCGAAGAAGCAGGCGGCGGCCTGGCGTTCCCGTTCAAAGAGGGCTTTGACCTGCTCCCGGATCGGCTTGTCCCGAATGACGATGAAGTCCCACGGCTGCATGAATCCGACCGAGGGTGCGTGGTGCGCCGCTTCCAGGATGCGCCGGAGCAACTCATCCGGAACCGGGTCCGGCCGGAAGCGCCGGATATCACGGCGCTGGTAGATGGCCGCATAGACGCCTTGGCGCTGCGCCTCCGGCAGCGCGAAATCCGGCGGTCCGACGGTGCAATCTGCTTCGATACCGGCTTGAACCGGTGACGCCTCATGGTCCGTCATGGCTCCTCTTTCCCGGCGCCCTCGCGGGAGCACCGGCATCCGTTGGATGTGAAAAATCCCGGCCACTACCGCAACCGGGACGAGGACCATGGTGGCGACGGAACGCACGACACGTAGCCATCCCTCCACTGATGACCGCGGCAGTGGCACTGGCGTGCTCGGCAGGTCTCCTGGCTCGTGGCTCATCACGCTCCGACGGCCTTCCCGTCCCCAGCGGGACAGTGGCTCCCTACGGGTGTCGGAGTGCTCCCCACTCACAGTGGCGGGCCCGCGCCGGGATTGCACCGGCTTCCCTATTATCCCTCGTGCGAGGGCACCGAGCGCTATTTTTGTTTCCGGATCAACTCTAGCGGCTTCCGGGCATGGCGGCAACCGGCGCCATGCAGGATCCGGCCCGTCCGGCGCCCTCCCTGGGGGCGATCGCGGTACCATAGAACCGCGGCCCGCTCGGCGGCCACCCAGCCTCTCCCCCCGGAGGATTCGATGACCCAAAACGCTCAGCGCTACTACGTCAAGTACTCGTTCTACAAGCTCGATCCCGCGTGGCGGCGTCTCTCCCACGCTGAGAAGGCCGAGGGGGCCGAGGCGCTGGCCACGACCGTGGACCAGTTCTCGGACGAGATGCTGGTCCGCTCGTATAACCTGCAGGGGATGCGGGGCGACGCGGACTTCATGTTCTGGCAGGTGACCACTGACTTAGACGCAATCCAGGCCTTCGCCGTGCAACTGGCGGATACCGGGATGGGCCGCTATCTGGGGACGCCTTACTCGTACCTGGCGATGACGCGGCGGTCGCCGTATGTGGTCTCGCACCGCCACGAGGGGCAGGAGGGAACGGGCGCGGGACCGCTGCGGCCCAAGGGGGCGAAATACCTCATCGTCTACCCCTTCTGGAAGACCCGGCCTTGGTACCGGCTGAGCGCCGAAGAGCGGCAGCGGATGATGAACGTCCACTTCGAGGTGGGCCACAAGTACCCGACGGTGAAGATCAACACCGCCTACTCTTTCGGCCTCGACGACCAGGAGTTCATGGTCTCCTTCGAAACCGAGCGGCCGGAGGACTTCCTCGACCTCGTGATGGAACTGCGGGACACCGACGCCAGCCTCTACACGCTGCGGGACACCCCGATCTTCACCTGCGTCTCGATGGACGTGAAGGAGATCGTGGCGGGACTGGTGGGCGGAGCCGGCTAACTCGGAAGGCGGGCCCGGAGAACGGTCCATGGCTCACCCTGCGACGGGCTCAGGGTGAGCGGTCACCCGGTTGGCGCAAGGAAGCTATCCCTTCGCAAACACAATGTGGTGGCGCCAATCATCCCTGGGTTCGGTGAAGTCGGTGCGGTAGTGGGCGCCACGGCTCTCCTCCCGGATGAGCGCGGCCTCGGCCATGAGGCGGCCCACCGTGAGCAGATTGGCCAGTTCATGGGTGGAACGGTCGGACGGCGGACCGATGGTGGTGTCCCAGCGGCGCAACACCCCAACCGCCTTTTGCAGCCCAGCACCGGTCCTTAGGATCCCCACCTCGCCCCACAGCAGCCCCTGCAAGCGGGCCAATGAAAGTCCTGGTAGCTCGAGGGAAGGCTCGGGGCAGCGCGCAAAGTCGACCACTCCGTCCAGCGGGCCCAGCACCGGCGCCGCCGCCCGCGGGGCCGCCACCGTGCGCTCAACCACCCGGTGGCCGAACACCAGCACCTCCATCAGCGAATTACTGGCTAGCCGGTTGGCGCCGTGGACGCCGGTGCAGGCGCACTCGCCACAAGCGTACAGGTTGGGGATGGTCGTCTCCCCCCAAACGTTGGTCTTCACGCCACCCATCATGTAGTGGGCAGCGGGGGCCACCGGAATGCGGTCGCGGGTGATGTCCACGCCATGTTGGAGACAGAAGCGGTAGATCTGGGGGAACCGGGCGGAGACCAATTGCGACGGAAGGTGCGTGATGTCGAGGTAGACATGGTCCTCGCCCGAGCGCTGCATCTGGTCGACGATGCTGCGGGCCACCACGTCGCGCGGCGCCAGTTCGCCCTGGGGGTGGTAGTCCAGCATGAAGCGTTCGCCTTTGTTGTTGCGCAACACGCCGCCCTCTCCCCGCACCGCCTCGGAGATCAGGAACACGGCGGCGCCGGGGAGCCGCAGCGCTGTGGGGTGAAACTGGAAGAACTCCATATCTGATAGCGCGGCCCCCGCCTGGTAAGCCAGGGCGATGCCGTCGCCGGTGGTCACCTCGGGGTTGGTGGTCAGGGTGAACAGGCGCCCGGCCCCGCCGGACGCGAGGATCACGTGGCGCCCTTCATACTCCAGCGTGGTGTGGGTGCGGGTGTCCATCGCCTCGATACCTCGGGCGGCGACGCCGTCCATCAGGATCCGCGTCGCTTGAGCGTATTCGAGGATCGAGATGTTGCGCAGCCGCGCCAGCGAGGCCAGCGTCAACTCGATGTGCTCGCCGGTGGCGTCGCCCCCGGCGTGGAGGATGCGGTTGACGCTGTGGGCCGCTTCGCGGGCCAGCGCGACCTCGCCCTCGTTAGTGTCGAAGGGGACGCCGAACCGGATAAGGTCGGTGATGCGGGCGGGCGCTTCCTCGGTCAGGATGCGCACCGCTTCGGGATCGCACAGGCCCGCGCCCGCGGTCATGGTGTCCTCATAGTGCAGGCCGGGCGAGTCGTCCCGGCCGATGGCCGCGGCGATACCGCCCTGCGCGTACTTGGTGTTGCACTCGTCGATGCTGCCCTTCGTCAGGATCAGCACCCGGCCGTGCTCCTGGGCCAGCAGTGCCGTGTACAGACCGGCGATGCCGGAGCCGATGATGATGTAATCGTAGGTGGAGTTCAGAGCAGGCCCTTTCGCCGCAGTTCGTTCAGGTAGTCGTCCCTGTCCTTTTCACCGCGCACAAGTTGGTAGAGGAACGCACGAGAGATACGGAGATTTCCCGCCATGGTGGAAACCCCGTCCTCCCCGATAGTCCGGTAGCCGGTACCACGGGAAAACTTCGTTCGGACGACTCTTCTGCTGTTGAGCATCAATTCGAAAAACCGGTGGTCTCCTTCAGTTTGGGTGAATCCGAGATGAAGCAGGAGTCGCTCAAGTTCACGCCGTTCAATCGGCACGCTTGGCGTAACTCCCCAGTAGCCGCCTGATCAGTGCGAGATGTTGAAGCAATCCCTTGCCGAGCGTGGTCTCTTCCTTTTCAAAAAACTCAAGCCAGAGTGGCCAATCGTTCAGATAATCCGACAAAGCTTCACAGGGCGTGTCACCCTCGCCCCAATAGGTCGTCTTGTTATCCACCGCGATAAAGTAGCCGACCTCCTTGTCCCATTTGACCTTGACCTCAACCGGCTTGGCCAGGTCATGGTAGGCTCCGTCGGCGAGCTTTACCCGTTTCAGTTCGAAGCGGATCTCGTCCGCCTCGCCCACTTCGCCGAGGGCGTTGAGCAGGTCCGGATCGAGCAGCGCCGGGCGGCGCTTGGCCCGGGGTTTGGTTGGGGATGTCTTCGTCGTCATCAGTGCACCTCGAGCATCCGGTCCAGCGCCACCTTCGCCAAGAGGGCCGTCGCTTCGGGAACTACCAGGCGGTTGACCACACGCCCTGCCGCCAGTTCCTCCAGCACCCAGGCCAGGTAGGCCGGGTGGATGCGGTACATGGTGGAGCAGGGGCAGACCACGGTGTCGAGGCAGAACACCAGCTTGTCGGGGTTCTCCCTAGCCAGCCGGCTCACCAGGTTGATCTCGGTCCCCACCGCCCAAGCGCTCCCCGCCGGGGCCTCCCGGATCGCCCTGGCGATGAACTCGGTGGATCCGTTGAGATCGGCGGCTTGGACCACCTCCAGGGTGCATTCGGGGTGGACCAGCACCGTGACGCCGGGATACTTCGCCCGGGCGCCGGCCACCTGTTTGGTGGTGAACCGCATGTGCACCGAACACCACCCCCGCCACAGGATGATGCGGGCCCGACGCAACTCCTCGACGGTGTGTCCCCCCAGCGGTTGGTTGGGGTCCCAGACCAGCATCTGGTCGAGGGGAATGCCGAGCTTGACGCCGGTGTTGCGGCCGAGGTGCTGGTCGGGAAAGAAGAGCACGCGTTCGCGCTGTTTGAACGCCCACTGCAACACCGCGCTGGCGTTGGACGAGGTGCAGACGATGCCGCCATTGTCCCCACAGAATGCCTTGAGGCTGGCGGCGGAATTCATGTAGGTGACGGGGAGGGTCGACTCTGCCAGGCCGGCGGCTTCGAGTTGCTGCCAGCAGTCCAACACGTCGTCCGGATCGGCCATGTCGGCCATGGTGCAGCCCGCGGCCATGTTGGGGAGCACCACCTGCTGGTCCGGGGCGCTCAGGATGTCGGCGGCCTCGGCCATGAAGTGCACGCCGCAAAAGACGATGAATTCGGCGCCCCGCTGCTGCGCCGCCCAACGGGCGAGGTTGAAGGAGTCGCCCTTGTAGTCGGCGAACTGGATGATGTCTTCCCGCTGGTAGTGGTGCCCCAGCACCACTGCCAGCCCGGCCAGCCGGGCCTTGGTGGCGTTGATGCGACTCGCCAACTCCTGTCCGCCCAGGCGCCAGTACGCCTCGGGGATGTCCTTCTGCCACAGCAGGAAGCCCGGTTCAGCGGACAGCGGCGCGGTTTCGAGATCGACCGCCTGCTGGCAGCTGATGTTGTCCATCTGCCACTTCAGGTCCGGTTGGATGAACTGTTGGGTGACCAAAGGAGTCCTCCTGACCGATCAGGCTGAATCAGGACCACCCATGGCGCGCCTGCCCCATCCATGGGCGGCCGGAGCCCGGACCTGCGGGCTCCCCCTAGCCGGCTGAGATCAATTCCCCCTGGAGCGACCAAGGACTGGTGCTCACCACTTTCACCCTCGCCATCTCTCCCCGCAGGTCAGAGGCGTCTACCGGGAAATGGACCAATTTGTTGGTCCTGGTGCGCCCCTCCCAGCGGCCATCCTTCCTGGTCTCCACCAACACGTCGACTTCCCGTTGGCGCAGTGGCCCGTTGAGTTCGGTCGCCACCCGTTCCTGGAGCGCCTCCACCCGCTGCAATCGGGCTTTTTTAGCCTCGTCCGGCACATCGTCGGCCAGGGTGCGGGCGGCGATGGTGCCCGGCCGCACCGAGTAAGCCGCCACGTGCACCACGTCGAAACGCACCTCTTCCAGGAGGTCCATCGTTCGCTGAAAAGCTGCCTCGTCCTCGCCGCTGAACCCCACAATGATGTCGGTGCTCAGTGAGACGCCGGGGATGCCGTGTTTGATGCGGGCGATTCGGTCGCGGTACTGGGCACTGGTGTAGCCACGATGCATCGCGGCCAGCACCGCATCGTCACCCGACTGTACCGGGATGTTGATATGCTCGCACACCTTTTCCAAGCGGGCGACACGGTCGATGAGCTTGTCGGTAACCCCCAGCGGGTAGGAGGTCAGGAAGCGGATCCGGTCCAGCCCATCAACGCGGTTGACGGCGGTCAGCAGATCGGCAAGGTCGAGGCCGGGCCCAAGGTCATGCCCGTAGGAGTCAACTTTCTGGCCCAGCAGTGTCACCTCGCGCACGCCCCGTGCCACCAGCCCCTCCACTTCGGCCACCACCTCGGCCAGGGGACGGCTGCGCTCGCGGCCCCGCCGGTAGGGGACGATGCAGAAGGTGCAAAAGTTGTCGCAGCCATGAACGATATTGACGAAGGCGGTGGGCCCGTTGACGGGCAACTCGACGGGCGCCGGGAGGCAGCCTTCGGCGGCCGCCTGAGTCCGCGCGGTCTCCAGCAGGGGCCCAAAGTCCTGCGGGCGCATGAAGACATCGACATGGGGGAAGCGGCGGCGCAGGTCCTCGGTCTTGGGTCCCACCATGCATCCCATGAGGGCGATGGTCTGGCTGGGCCGGACCTTCTTCGAGGCGTTGAGGGCGTTCAGTTTGTTGGCCACGCGGTCTTCGGCGTGCTGGCGGACCACGCAACTGTTGACCACCACCATGTCCGCCGCCTCGGGCGAACCTGCCCGTGCATAACCGAGCGCCTCCAATTGCGCGGCCAACTGCTCGGAGTCGGCCACGTTCATTTGGCATCCCGCCGTCCAGATGTAGTAGTTGGCCATGTACCCTATGACAGAAAAAGCCCCAAAGGGGCTAGCGGGACAAGTGTGGATGAGTGGCGGAGGGAATGGGATTCGAACCCATGACCCCAGTTACCCAGGGTAAGCACTTAGCAGGCGCCCGCACTAGACCACTATGCGATCCCTCCGCAAGGTGTCAACCGGGCGCAGATGCGCCTGCCATTTCCGTGCGATCATCGTAGCATGAAGCCGGAAGCGCCAGCAAGGCGAACCGAGCAGCCGTATCTGTTCAGATGCCCATGACCAGCGGACACCACCGGGCTATGAAAAGGATGCCTTTTCATAGCAGATTCGAGGGGCTGCCAGCATCCGGGGCGGGAATGCACGAGGGCGGCACCCCTCTGCCGGGGGCGCGGGGGTGCCCCCGCAGAGAATTCTCCTCTTTTTTTCTGGGGTGGGGGGAGTGGTGCATGCTGTAGGCTCCTGAGTCTGAACAGATACGAGCAGCCGTATCTGTTCAGACATGAAGGGGTGCTGCTTATGCGTTTGCCCCCAAAAAAAGAGATGGTTTTGTTCTGGGGGAACACCCCCAGTCCCCCGGCAGGATCGCTTCGCCCCCTGCACCCCCGTGTCAGCAGCCACCATCTATTCAGTCCGCTGCGCCTTTGTTAGCATTGGAGGCGCTCAGCGTGAATTTGGCGTCTCCCAAGGAACAGAAGCGGTCTCCATCGTGAACGACCTCTCCATCATTGTGGTCAGCTACAACACCCGGGACCTGTTGCTCCAGTGCCTGGAATCGGTGCTGGAGAGCCTGGAACAGGTTCAGGCCGGCGGGCGCCTCTCGATGGATGCGCGCGCCATCGGCCGGGGCTATGAGGTCATCGTTGTCGATAACGCTTCGACCGACGGCAGCGCCCAAGCAGTGCGCCGCTTCTTCCCTGAGGTGAGGCTCATCGAAAACGAGTTCAACCGGGGCTTCGGCGCGGCCAACAACCAGGCGATCGCCGTCAGCCAGGGGCGCCGCCTGCTCTTTCTGAACCCGGATGTTCGGGCCCAGGGCAACGCCATCACCGAACTCCTCCGCTTTCTCGATCGATACCCGCGCACGGGGATGGCAACCAGCCGCCTCAAATACCCGGACGGTTCGTTCCAGGACAGCGCATTCCGCTTTCCCAGCCTGTGGATGGTGTTCCTCGACCTGTTCCCGCTCCATCCGACACTGGCCCGATCGAGCCTGAACGGGCGCTACCCGCCAAGCGCGTACCGCCGCCCCTTCGAAATCGACCATCCGCTGGGCGCCTGCATGATGGTGCGCCGGGAGATGATCGAACGGATCGGCGGCTTCGACGAAGCGTATTTCATGTATTGCGAGGAAGTGGACTGGTGTATGCGGGCGCGCCACGACCGCTGGCGCATCTTCTGCGTGCCCGAAGCCGAGATGGTGCACCACGGCGGCGGCAGCACCGCCCACCTCCCGGACGAGATGTTTGTGGAGTTGTTCCGCAGCCGGCTGCGCTTGTTCGGGCGTTATTACAACCCCTTCTTCAAGGTGGCAGCCAAGGCTGTCATGGCGGCGGGGCTTTGGTGGGAGCATGGCCGCTGGTTGCGGCGGTACCTCCATGGAGAGGTCACCGAGGAGCGGTTTCAGGACCGGCGCTGGGCGCTGAGCCAAGCGTTGACGCTGCTCATCAAGGGTCCTTAATGCCGCCGGCAACAGCGTCCGCGACTCATCCGGTCCCCGGCCGCCTCGACAGGATGCCGGCGCCTCTCCGGCATTGCCCACCGGCGGCGTGAACGGCGCAGCGGGCATCACCGCGGCGGTCCTAACGCTGAACGAGGCGGCCAACATCACCGGTTGCCTCGAAACCCTGGGGTGGGCCGGCGAGATGCTGGTCGTGGACGGCGGCAGCACCGACAACACCGTCGCGCTCGCGCAAGCGTGCGGCGCCAGGGTGCTCCACCGCCCCTTCGACACTTTTGCCCGGCAGCGTAACCACACGCTCGACGTGGCGACTCACCCCTGGGTGTTCTTCGTCGACGCCGACGAACGGGTGCTTCCTCCCCTCGCAGACGAGATCGTCGCACTCGTGGCAACCCCCGGTGTACTATGGGCGGGCGCAGCGGTACCCCGGCGCAACCTGATGCTTGGGGTTTGGGTGCGCCACGGCGGGTGGTGGCCGGACCGCCAATTCCGCCTGCTGCATCGGGGCCAGGCCCGCTACGACGAGCATCGAGACCCTCACGAACTCGTGTTGAGCGAAGGGCCCGTCGCCACCCTGCGCCATCCCCTGACTCACTACAACTATGATTCCGTCTCCCAACTGTTCGCAAAGCAGCGGTCCTACGCCCAGCGCGAGGCACGGAGCCATCTGGCGAGCGCTGGGCGGCTGCCGCTGCGGTCCCTGTTCAGCGGCCCGGCGCGCGAGTTTTGGCGCCGTTACGTCACGTTGCGGGGGTTCCGGGACGGGCCCGTGGGTTTGCTTTTGGCCGCGGTCATGGCCTGGTACCGTTATGAGGTTTGGCGGGCCACCCAAGCGACCGACTTTCACCCAAGGCGCCGGGGAGGGCCTTGACACGAGGACCGGCTTGAGCGACCCTTGGCAGGCACCATCCAACATTGAACGCTCAGGAGGCGGGTATGGCTGAGTGGAACCAATTTCAAACTGACTCGTACGAAGGCATGATCGCCGAAACGATCACCTACAAAGCCCACGGCGGCGATCTGATCAACGCCTATTTCGCCCGGCCGTTGGGCGCGGGCCCGCACCCTGGGATCGTGTTGATTCATCACATGCCCGGATGGGACGAGTTGTTCCGCGAGTTCGCGCGACGTTTTGCGCACCATGGCTACGCGGTCATCTGTCCGAACCTCTACTTCCGCTACGGCCACGGCACCCCTGACGACGTGACGGCCCGCATGCGCGCCGCGGGTGGCGTGCCCGACGAGACCGTGGTGGGAGACTGCGAAGCAGCCATGCGCTACCTGCGCTCACTGCCCTACAGCAACGGCAAGGTCGGCATTACCGGCACCTGCTCCGGCGGCCGCAACGCCTACCTCACCGCCTGCCGGGTCCCTGGCGGTTTCGACGCCCTCATCGACTTGTGGGGCGGCCGGGTGGTGGCCGGCGCTTCGGAACTCACCGCGGCCCAACCGGTCGCTCCCATCGATCTCACCAAGGATCTGTCGTGCCCCCTTCTGGGGCTGTTTGGCGCCGATGACCAGAGCCCCTCACCGGAGCAGGTCGCGATTCACGAAGCTGAACTCAAGCGGCTGGGCAAGAACTTCGAGTTCCACATGTACGAGGGCGCAGGCCACGCGTTCTTCTACCACGACCGCGGCGCCTATCGCCAGCAGCAGGCGATGGACGGATGGGAGAAGGTTTTCGCATTCTTCGGGAAACACCTCAAGGGTTAACCCCGGCGAACTCACCTTTGACATCGCAAGCCGCCCACTGGAATGCTCCGGTGGGCGGCTCCGTCGGTGCGGACCGCAATAAGGGTGGAACAACATGAGTCCAATTTCAGTGGTGGTGGTGGACGATTCACCCGTGGTGCGACGCGGCCTGAAAGCCCTGGTAGAGTCGTTCGACGATTTTTTCTTCGCCGGTGAAGGCTGCCCGTTCGTGGGGCGTTGGAAACCTGTGCCGAGGCGGGTCCCGACGTCCGTTTTCACGACCTCCGCCACACGGCGGCCACCTTGCTGCTGCGGGCGGGCGTCCACCCCAAGATTGTGAGCGAACGGCTCGGCCACTCCAGCGTGCAGATTACCCTCGACGTCTATTCCCATACGGCGCCCGACATGCAGCAGGAAGCGGCGGGCGTGCTGGGGCAGGTGCTCAAGACCACGAAGAAGGAGGCGGTGTGAAAAAAGACTGTAGTAGGTTTGGTGTCGTTTCGTCCCATTGGGTACCAACGGGTTGGGCGGCAAAATAGCGGCAACCCGGTGTTGCGGCGCCCATCGAGGGAGCGCCAAAAGGGGAGGTTTACGAACGAAAATGGTGCCGAAGGCCGGGATCGAACCGGCACGGGAGTTTCCCCCCAACAGTTTTTGAGACTGTCGCGTCTGCCTATTCCGCCACTTCGGCCCGAGAAGTGCGCCGACCGGGCGCACTTCGATCTTATCACTACGGTGTTCCAGCGCCTTGACTCTCCGGGGAGCGGGGGATCCCCACCAGCTTCACCCCACCACCGTCACCGCCCGCTCCTTGGCGTCCGGCGTGTCCAGGAAACCTTCGATGGCGTCGCCCTCCATCCGGCCGGCCCAGGCCCGCACCCGGTATACCTTACTCTTGGTCGCCGCCACCGGCTCCTTGCCCTTTCCCAACGCCTTGGCCAGGTTCAGCAACCGCCGCCGCATGGCGATGATGATAGTATCGCTGGTGCCCAGGTGCTCCCTCGATCGGTCGAGCAGCGCCCCCATGCCCTCCACCACTGCGGTGTCCTGCTCACGAGTGCCGCGGATGCCAGTGTAGGACTCGTCGCGCTGCCACTGCTTGTCTTGAAAGAAATGGTTTTCACGAGTGGCCCGTAACAGTCCGGTCGCCGGGTCCTTGGTGCCCACATGGGGCCACTCGCCGTGCAGCGCCCCCCAGCGGACCTCCTCCGGGATCGGGTCGTCCACCGACCAACTGGTGCACCACACCATGGTGTTCTCGTCGTCGATGGGGATCCAGAGGTGGCCGTGGACGCTGGAAAACATGGTGTGGTACGGCATCAGCCACTGGTAGACCCGCCAGTAGAGGCTACCTTCCTCCGCCTTATGGGCGGCCGCCGCCATGATGCCGTAGTCCGTGTCCTTCACGGTGTAGCGCGGCGCGTGGTCGCCCAGCACGTAGTTGTAGTTCGATTTGGACTCCCAGATGGCCCCCTTGCCTCGCACCAGGCCGTCGTCTTTGATGCCGCCCGACTTGAGGATACGCTCGAAGATCGAGTCCTCCCGGCTGCCGGCCAGGTTCGAGTGAAGGAAGCCGCCGTGGACCGGATCGATGTCCCCCTCCATGGCCTGAACGAAATTGCAGCGCTGTTTGTAGGTGATGTAGTAACGGTGGCTGGCGGGCACCCGCATCCATTCGAAGTCGGGCAGGGCCGGGCGCTTGTCGGGCGGGCCCAGGTAGGCCCACACGATGCCCGCGGCCTCCTGGGTGGGGTACGACTCGGCCCGCACCTTGTCCTGGAAGTTGAACTCGGCGGGCTCGGTCGGCATGTCGACGCAGCGGCCCTCGACGTCCCATTTCCAGCCGTGGTAGATGCAACGAAGGCCGTGCTCCTCGTTGCGTCCGTAGAACAGCGGCGCGCGCCGGTGCGGGCAAAGCGCCTCGATCAGGCCGACCCGCCCACTGGAGTCGCGGAAGGCCACCAGGTCCTGGCCCAGCAGCCGCACCTCCTTGGGGTCGGAGTCCGGCCCCGGCAGGTCTTCGGACGGAAACACAGGGATCCAGAAGCGGCGGAGGAAGTTGCCCATCAGGGTTCCGGGGCCCACCCGGCACATCAGTTCATTATCTTTAGTGCTCAGCACGGCGCGCTCCTTGGCAGCGGGTGGCGGCTGGCGCCGCCCTATCGTTCGCTTCACTTATAGTACAGACGGCGGTGACGGGCAAGGGGAAGTCAAACCGGGTTGACTGGGTCCAACACCCGAATCTATCATCGCGCAATGAGACCAGACGAGCAGCAATTCCTCGCCGCCAACCTCACCCATTGGGACGAGGTGGCACCGATCCACGCCGCGTCGGCGTTCTACGACGTTGCCGGGTTCCGGGTCCGGCCCGACAGCCTGAAACCGATCGAAGTTGCCGAGGCCGGCGAGGTGCGCGGCAAGACGCTGTTGCACCTCCAATACCACTTTGGAATGGACTCCATTTCATGGGCACGGCGCGGCGCACAGGTCACCGGGGTCGATTTCTCCCCGGTAGCCATCGACCAGGCGCGGACACTCGCACGGGAGGTGGGGACCGCGGTCCGGTTCGTGTGCTCGAGCGTGGACGACCTCCCACGTCACCTGGAAGGTCTCTTTGACATCGTGTTCACCTCCTACGGCGTGCTCAGTTGGCTACCCGACAAGCAGCGATGGGCGCGCACCGCGGCGCACTTCCTCAAGCCGGGTGGTACCTTTTACATCGTTGAGTTCCACCCCTTCGCGGCCATCTTCGATTCGGGACCTGATGGCGAGGCGATGCGGATCGCCTATCGGTACTTCCCCGACGGCGAACCTCAGGTATTCGAAGGCCTCGGCACCTACACCGACAGAGAAGCGCTGCTGAAGCACAACCGCACCTACGAGTTCCCCTTCACCGTGGGCGAGGTCCTGACGTCGCTGGCGGAAGCAGGCCTCCGCATCGAGTTCCTCCACGAGTTCCCCCACAGCACGTACCAATTCCTGCCCTTCACGCACCAGACCGGGCCCGACGAGGTGCGCCTTTTGCAGCACGCCGGCAGCGTGCCGCCGCTGTTCTCGATCAAGGCGACCAAGCCGGTGTGAACCCACCCATCACAACTGCACCGGCACCCGCTCGTCGAGCGTCATCCGCTCCGGGGTGACCCGGCAGCGGTAGGCTTCGATCACCACCCCGGCCGCTGCCGCGTCCCGCAGCGCGCGGCCGAAATCGGGGTCGGCGGCGTCAAACGGCGAGAGCACGCGGGCGTCCTCCCGCTGGATGATGAATAGCACACCCGCCTCCAGCCCCGCCCGCACCGCCTCTATCAGCGTTCGAACGTGGCGTACTCCTCTCATGGTTGGGGCGTCGGGGAAGAGGGCGTGGCCATTCTCGACCAGGTTCACCGACTTCGTTTCCACCAGGCAGCAGCGTTGGCCCTCCCGCAACTCCAGGTCGAACCGGCTGTCGCCCCAGGTCACCTCCCGCCACACCTCGCGGTACTGCGCCCAGGCCGGGATCGCTCGCTGCCGGATTGCCTCGGCGGCCAGCGTGTTGGGGATCCGGGAATCGACCGACACCCAGCGGCCGTCGTACTGCACCAGTTGCATGTCGAAGGCCGTCTTCCGGGCGAGTCCGTGCCGCTCTGCCAGCACCACCGTGTGACCGGCCACCAGCAGTTCGTTCATGCGTCCCGAGTTGGGCAGGTGCGCCACCACCGGGCCGTCGTCGAATTCGACTTCCACGGCAAAGCGGTTCAGGCGGCGCAGGAAGCGGCCGTGGCGCTGGGGTTGGGCGAGAAGAATGTGGGGTTTCACGGTATAATGCGGCCACCTTTGGGGCCAACAGATGGTACAGGGAGGTTGATCACGCTACAAGCCTGGGATTCCGACGGACACGTGGAGGAGTGGGAGGGCACCTTCAGCGACGCCTATCTCGAACCCGCCTTCCGGAACCGCCGCCCTGAGGTGATCGACCCCCGCGGCGACGGTTTCTTCTACTGGCAGATCCCCGGCCGCTCCGAGCCCTTCAAGTTCGGCGGCTCCCCCACCAGCCGTGGCGGCGTGCCGTCACTTGAGCAGTCGCGCCTGGCCACCTGGCGCGGCCATATCGACACCGCCGAGTTCCGCACCGCCAAGGCACGCCTGGATCTGATGGACTCAGAGAACCTGGCCCTCCAGGTGAACTACCCCACCATGTTCCTCAAATGGCCGGTGGCGCCCGACCCTGCGCTCAACGCCGCGCTCAGCCGCTCGTACAACAACTGGATGGCCGACGTGAGCGGCCAGGCGCCCGACCGCATGAAATGGGGTGACGGTGCTCGATTTCAATGACCCCAAGGCGGCGGCCAAGGAAGTGGAGCGTTCCAAGGACCTGGGGTCCATCGGCATCATGCTGTTCGGATTGGCGGGCGACGATAAGTACCTGGACGACCCCTCGATGGAGCCGGTGTGGGCCGCGGCCGCCGAGACCGGTCTCGCGGTGGCGGTGCACCCCGGGATCGCCTCGGGCCAGTACGGCAGCGATCAGTTCCACTTCTCGGTGCTGGCGGGCTTCAAGAAGGTGGTGCTGTCCGGCGTGCTCGACCGCTACCCCAAGCTCAAGGTGGACTTCCTCGAGACCGGCTGTGCCTGGGTGGAGTTCATGTTGTGGCGCGTGGAGGAAGAGGTGGACATGGTGGTGGAGCGCAGCGAGATGGGCATCGGAGTGAACGCCAAACTCCCCGAGGCATCCTCGGAGGAGTATATCAAGGCAGGCCGCCTGTTCTTCGGCTTCGAAGTGGAGGACCACATGCTGCCGTACGTGGTGGACCGCTACGGGCCGGACGCCTGGCTGTTCGCCAGCGACATCCCCCACGCCCACCGCATCCTCGACGCCACCGGCTATCTGATGGCCCGCGAAGACCTCTCGCCAGAGACGAAGCGCAAACTGCTGGTGGACGACACTGCCCGCTTCTACGACCTGCCGCTGCCGGGGTAGGGGGCGTTGAGCGGACCGGACCCTGAGCAGGTGAGGCGAAGACCCACGCTTAAGAACCGAAGATCGCTGGCAGTTGCACTGAGTCCTCAGGACTCGACCGATGAGTGTCGTGGATACCAACGGCGTTGTCATCCACGACCAGGGCAAACTCATTGGGCCTTGGACCGCGCTGAAATATCTCACCCTTTCGTGCGTAGCGGGCAAGCGAACTGCCAAGGGAAGCTCGGGTTTGCTTGGTGTCTTCCTTGCCAATCCCCGTTAGGATCGCGGAGATATGAAGAGGGCGCCTGGCCCTGCTCAGCAACTCCTGCGCCCGGCTGACATCGCTGCCCAAGCGCAGGGATTCACCCTGAGGTTGGTATCCTCCAACCGGCCGATTACCTGACAACAAACCAAGGGCGGCCTCCAGGCCCTGAATGAACGCTTCTCGACGGATGATCTCGCTACGAAGTTCGACCACCTTTTTCCGCTCCCGAACGATTCGGGCCTCGATTTCAGGCTGTTGGCTCATGTGCGCCTCGTGAGGGATTAGTTCTGACAGATTGTATGGTATTGCGTGGTATGTAGCAACGCCATGCTATGCCATCTTTGGTTGCCATATGGTACACTCGGGCGTACCTGAGATGAATAGGTTTCAACAATGCCAGAGTCCAGTGGCCCCACAGTCCCTGACCGCCAGATCACGGCAGCGTTCGAAAAAATCAAACGCCAGACTCGCACGGGCGTCGACTATTGGCACGGCCGAGAGCTCTAGGAGTTGCTTGGTTACTCCACCTGGCGCACCTTTGCCGACGCGATCGATCGCGCCCGCCAAGCGTGCGAAAGCGTTGGCGAGAACCCGAGACAGCATTTTGCGGATGTCAGCAAAAAGGTCTCCCTGGGCTCCGGCGCACAACGTGACGTGACCGATGTGGCATTGACACGCTATGCCGTTTATCTAACCGCCATGAATGGAGACCCTGCCAAACCAGAAATCGCTGCCGCCCAGGGCTACTTCGTGGTGCAGACACGCCGGCAAGAACAAACGGATGCTCTGAGCGAGGCAGATGCTCGCATCGAGTTGCGTGATCGCGTCAAGGAAAACGTCAAGGCCTTGAACAGCGCCGCCAAGGATGCGGGTGTCGAACGATTCGCTCTTTTCCATGACGCTGGCTACCGAGGACTGTACGGTGGGATGGGCTTGACGCAAATCAAGGCTGTGAAGGGTTTGGCGGCCAACGAGGAACTCTTCGACCGCGCGAGCCGGGCTGAACTGGCCGCCAACGACTTCAGAATCACCCAGACCGAGGACAAGCTCCGCCGTGAACGGATCAGTGGCGAAATCAATGCCAGGCGGACACATCACGATGTCGGGCAGGAAGTTCGCCAAACGATCGAGAAGCTAGGCGGTACGACGCCGGAGAAGTTGCCGGCTGAGCCATCCATCAAGAAACTCGCCGGTGAAAGACGGCGGACGAAAAAGCAACTCCCGCCTGAGGAGCCTTAGGGTCCTGTCTGGGCAGTTCTACCCCGGCATCGTTGCCTGAGCTCTACCCCACCCTCGCCTGCGCCCGTGCCGCCCGCAGGGTGTTCACCAGCAGCATCGCGCGGGTCATGGGGCCGACGCCGCCTGGCACCGGAGTGATAGCCGCCGCCTTCTCCGCCACCGGTCCGTAATCGACATCACCCACCAGGCGGAAGCCGCTTTTGGTGGAGGCGTCGGCCACGCGGTTGATCCCCACGTCGATTACCACGGCGCCCTCGCGCACCATAGCGGCGGTGATACCGCGGGCGCTGCCGGTGGCTGCCACCAGGATGTCGGCCTGCAGCGTGTGGCGGGCAAGGTCACGGGTGCCCGTGTGGCACAGCGTGACGGTGGCATTGGCGCCGGGTTGCTTCTGCACCAGCAGCGCCCCCAGCGGTTTCCCCACCAGGTTGCTGCGGCCGCAGATCACCACGTGCTTGCCCTCGGGCGGATGGCCGGAGCGCAGCAGCATCTGCTGCACCCCGAGCGGCGTGCACGGCACCAGCCGCCCCCCGCCCTTCAACAGCAGCCCGGCGTTGGTGGAGTGCAGCCCGTCGACGTCCTTGGCGGGGTCCAGCGATTCGATCACCTGCTCGGCGTCGATGTGAGGCGGCAGCGGCAGTTGGACGAGGATGCCATGGAAGCGGGCATCCTGGTTCAGTTCCCGGACCAGCCCCATCAGTTCGTCCTGAGTGATGTCTGCAGGGTGGCGGATGGTCGCGGCGAAGAAGCCGACCTCGATGCCGTCCTTCTCCTTGCCGCGGACGTAGGAGACCGAGGCCGGGTTCTCCCCCACTAGCACCACGGCCAGTCCGGGGGTCAGCCCGTGGGCTGCCTTCAGGGCGACCGCCTCGGCCTTGACTTCATCCCGCACCGCGGCGGCCATGGCGTTTCCGTCGATGATCTGTGCCGTCATTGATAGCCTCTCGTGTGCCTGTCAATCGTCAATAGATCCGTTCACCGGTCCTTGTCCACTCCCCCGCCCCCAGAAGAAGGAACGTTAGTTGCCGGGGGACACCCCCGTGCCCCGGCAGAGGGGTTCCACCCCTCATGCACTCCCCGGTTACGACCCGATTGCTTCCTTACATGAGTAACGATGGCCGGTTGCGCGGCCGGACACCCCCGTGCCCTGGCGGAGGGGTTCCACCCCTCATGCACTCCCTGGTTACGACCAGATTGCTTCCTTCATGAGTAACGATGGTCGGTTGCGCGGCCGGGCACCCCCGTGCCCCCGGCAGAGGGGTTCCACCCCCTGTGCACTCCCTCGGTTGGATCCGATTGTTTCCTTCTACCCGGCGCCGGCGCGCAAGACCTTGGTGATCTCTGCCGCGGTTTCGTAGCGGCCGAAGGAGGGCATGATGTAGACGCCGTTCACCTGACCCCGTATCTCCGACACGAACTCCAGCGAGATAGCCATCCCCTCCTCGCGGGCGTGCTCACCGGCGCGGTGCATCCGCTCCCGCAGCGGCTGGGGGACCTCGATCCCGCCCACCTCGTGGTGGAGGAACTCGGCGTGACGGGCGCTCTGCATCGGCAGGATGCCCAGCAGCACCGGCACCGGTATCGGGCCGAACTCTGAAAGGAACCGGTCCAGGTCCTCGGTGGTGTACAGCGGCTGGGTCATCACCAAGTGTGCTCCGGCCTCGATCTTGCGGCGCAGCCGCTCCTTCTCCCGCGCCCGGTCCGGCGCGGTGGGGGTGACCGCCGCGGCGATGCAGTAGTTGGTGGGACGGGCGATGGAGTTGCCGCTGAAGTCGGTGCCGTGGTTCAGTTTGGTCAGGATGCTGATGAGCCCCACCGAGTCGACGTCCCAGACCGCGGTAGCATTGGGGTAATCGCCGGCGCGCGGCGGGTCGCCGGTGAGGGCGATGACGTTGCGCACCCCCAGCGCATGGGCCCCGATCAACTCGGATTGGATAGCCATCAGGTTGCGGTCACGCGTGGTGAAATGGATGATGGTCTCCAGGCCCACCTGCTGCTGGATCAGCACCGCCATGGCGATGGCGCTCATCCGCACCCGTGCCATCGGGCTGTCGCCGATGTTGATGCAGTCGACCCCGTGCTCCTTGAGCATCGCCGCTCCCGCCAGCACCTTGGCAGGGTTGGTCCCCTTGGGGGGGTCGAGTTCCACGCTGATGACGAACCTGCCCGCCTTCAGTTTGCGGTACAACTCGGTGGGGCCGGTTTCATTGGGGGTCGACCCCTCCTCCTCCTCCCGGTCTCGCACCAGTGTCACGTTCGCCGCCGCGGTGGCGGGGTGCGAGGGCCGGTGGGCGGCGATGGCGTCCCGCATTGCGCTGATGTGCTGCGGCGTGGTGCCGCAGCAGCCCCCGATGATCTGAACGCCCAGGTGCAGGAAGCGCTGGGCATATTCGGCAAAATACTGCGGGGTCGAAAGGTAGAGGAAACGGCCGTCGACGAGGTTCGGCAGCCCGGCGTTGGGCATGGCCGAGAGGGGGCGGCCACCCCCGATCATTCCTGTCATCACATCCAGCATCGCCAGCGGACCGATGGTACAGTTGGCGCCGATGACGTCCAGGGGCAGGTCAGCCAGCGCCTGAAGCACCCCGGGGATCCCGAGCCCGGACAACGTGGTCAGGTCCTCGGAGAAGGTGAGTTCGCCGATCATCGGCAGGTCGCACACGGAGCGGGCGGTGCGCACGGCGATGGCCAGTTCCTCGACGTCGGAGAAGGTCTCGAACACCAGCAGGTCGACACCCCCCTCAAGCAACGCAAGCGTTTGGTCCCGGAACGCGCCGGCGATGTCGTCCCTGGTGGTGACAATGCCGGGTTTGTAGGCGAGACCGGTGGGCCCGATGGACCCCGCCACGAACACCGGCTCCCCGCTCACTTCCCGGGCTTCCCGGGCGGCGCGGGCACCCCGGTAGTTGATGTCCCGCACCCGGTCGGCCAGGTTGTGCCCGGCCAGCTTGAAGCGGTTGCCGCCGAAGGTGTTGGTTTCGATGAGTTCGGCCCCGGCTGCGATGTAGCGCCGGTGCATCTCCTGCACCGCGCCGGGCTGGCTGAGGTTCAGCTCCTCGAAGCAGCGGCGGTAATCGACGCCCTCGGCGTAGAGCATCGAGCCCATTGCGCCATCGGCCAGAATGGGGCCCTGCTGCAGGCGGTCGAGGAAGGGGTGGGGCATGGTGGGTCGGTGGGGGTGGTCAGGTGTTAAAGGGCCGGGAACAACTCTGGAGTGGACGAGTTGGGCTCGCCTGCGGTGCCGGTGGGCTTTTCTCATGCTAGCACAATGGCAGTGGCCGAAAGCCTCCTGCGGCGTCTAGCTCCAGACGAAGTCGAAGGACACGAGGTGGAGGTCGTCTCCAGGGTCCCCAGTCGAGCACGGTACTGCTGGTTGTCGATGTGTATGAGCGCGTGGTCAACCATGCGGATGTGGCAGTCAGGCGGGGATTACCCACTGGTGCCGCACTGCGGTTGCTGGATCTCGTGCCTCCGGCATCTCGTCCCAAGTCCGCGCGTCCAGATCGCGGCCGGGCTTTTTCTTGTTTGTCCCACCCCACTGCTTGAAGAAGAACGCAACGCCGGCCGCAACGCACTGGCCCCGAATATCGCGTACCCAATCGGGATCCATCGGCCGGGCGCCCGGTCCTGATTCCCCTCCCACGATCACCCAATCGATGCCGGTGAGGTCGAGGCCCGGAAGCGGTCCCAGGAGCGGTTCGAGTGAGAGAAACCGGACCGAGGCCTCGGTCCGGCGTAGATCGTTGATCCGGAACCGGTACCGTTCGCTCTCGACACTCACGCCCATCCAGACATTTTCGGGCCACGGCAAACGCGCGCTCAACGCCGCCAGCCGGCCGGACCGTTTGGTCAGCAATTGAAACTGGTGCCACGATGCCCGCTTCATGACGTCGAACACTTCGAGGACGAAATCGTCAGGTACATTGATGTGGAAGAGGTCGCTCATCGAGTTAACAAAGATTCTCTGCGGCTTGCGTCATTGCAACGGTAGCTCCAGCGCGGCGCGGTGCAGGGTGAGCTGAAACCCGTTCGCATACCTCGCGCTCCTCATCGCCTGCAATCGCCGGGCAAGCCGCTCCGCGTAGCAGTGAGTGCATCCTGGACTGATCTTGGTACACCCGGTGAGGGGGTTCCAGGTCGATTCGGTCCACTCGATGCTCGAACCGGCTCCCATCAGCCCAACCCGTGATCGCGATATTTGCGAAAGATGTCCCGGACGATGTTCGCTGCCACCGGTTTTTGTGAAGCGAAGAACAGGTAGTAGACGATGCGGCCGATGCGGTTTCTCATGGGGATCGGGGCTGGGACCTCACGGAAACCGGCGATAGTTTTCAGGCGATCTCGAAAAGCCTCCACCAAGCGGTCGTTGGGATGACGCACCTTCAGATACTGGTCCTCTCCAATCATCGCCAACTGTTTGTTGTACTGAGCATCCCACCATGAGGAGTCGCCCCAGAAGCGGTTCATGCGCTCGCGGCCCTGCTCTGAAACCCCCTCCGGATCCCGCCACAGCACGTTGCGGTTGGCATCGGCGACCGGAAAAGTTGAGGAACATGTCAATGGTCTGCATCTCGCCTGCAGTGCGAATGGCCTCCCAATCGAGATGAAGCCTGTAGGGATCGATGAGAAACAAACCCCGTCGGTATTGCTCACGCCGCACTCGTGGGAAGACGCTTTCGAACAGGACCGTATTGCAATCACCCTCGTACACGAAGACCTCCGGCCGCCGCCCCTTGAGCCGGCCCAGTGACTCCGCCTTGTCGGAGTCCAAGTCGATGAAGTGGTACTCCCGGAAGGGCGGCTCTATTTCCAAGGCGTTAAGCGGGCTGCCGGGTACCAACTCTCCAGTGGTTCTTGAGACATGGAGCCCGCTGCCAGCGAAGGCATCGACATAGACATGGTTAAGCGGCGGATGTCTCTGTGCCGCCATCATACGAGAATACGCTCCTGCATACTCTCGTATGATGTTCAGCTTGATCTCCGACCAGTACCCGATTTGGTCATACGGCACAGGCCCGGCCATCGGCGTCTCCATTACCAAGGTCCCCAACCGGTCCGTGAGGTGGAATCGAACGGAGTGTACCATGGGCAATGGGGTAGTACAATTGTTCTCTCAGATGAGCTATGACCGGAAATGTGCGTCTATCCGTTGGCGGCTGATAGCTTCAGGCATACCGTTTCGTTCGCCGGTCCGGCTCAGACATCCGGTGGCAGTCCTGCGCGGCGAGAGAGTATAATCCCCACGATCGCATTCCCCGCTCGACACGCCGAAAGGGCGACTGCAATGGCAGAAACACCCACGCCCCCGGGGAGCCCGAACCCGGCGTGACCTTCGGGTCCACCGTCACCATCCTGTTCAGCGATATCCGGGGCTTCACCGAGTTCACCGAGAGCCGGGGCGATGAAGCGGCCTACCGGTTGTTGCAGCAGCACAACACCTTGGTGCAAGAGCAGATCGCCCTCTATGGCGGCCATGTGGTAGAGACGCTGGGTGACAGCTTCATGGTCTCCTTCGACGCGGCCCGAACCGCCATCACCTGCGCCATCGCCATGCAGCGCTCCATCGAGCGGCAGGGCCGCGACCAGCAGGGGCCCAAGATCGAGATCGGGGTCGGCATCGACACCGGTGAGCCGGTGCGGGAAGCCGACGACTTCTTCGGCAGCACCGTGAACCGGGCGTCGCGCATCTGCGGCGCCGCCGTGGCCGGGCGCATCCTGGCCTCCGAGACGGTGCGGCACGTGGTGGGGCGAATGCAGGGGGCGGAGTGGCTCGACCGCGGACACTTCGACGTCAAGGGGTTCACGGAACCGCTGCGCCTCTTCGAAGTCGACTGGACCTCGACCGGGGCGGTCAGGGCCAACCCGGTCTTTGTACCGCAGGCCACCGCGGCCGGCCCCATGCCGGAAGGACTTCCGCCGGTCTCCTATGTGGCGGCTGCATCCACCGATATTCGCAAGACCGCTGGGTCCGGCGCTGCCCGCACGGGGCGGCCCGCCTGGCTGGCGCCAGCGGCCGTGGCCGCAGTGGTAGTGGTGCTGGGAGCCGCGGCACTGGTGTTGGGACAAGGTTTCCGGGGTGGTGACAAGAACGCGGTCGAAGTCCAGGCGGCCGCCGCACCCCAGCCGACATCCACCCAGGCAGCGCCGCCTCAGAAGCTCTTAGCCGCCGACGATTTCTCCGACCCACGGAAGGGACTGTTCGTGGACAACCAACGGGGGACGGGACGCTACACGGTGCCAGCCGGCAGGACCAACGCGGGCTTCGCCTACACCTGCCCGTATGAAGGCAAATACCAGGACGGCGCGTTGGTGGCCAGAGTTGGGCCGTATCCCCAGGGCTTGAGCGGCCGGTACATCGGGATGGACATGCGGATGGCGGACCGCCCTCAGGGGAACGTTGCCATTGAGGTGGAATCCAATGTCACCAAGTCGCCGGCCCAAGCATGGCATGGCGTCCGGATGGATTTCAGCGGGGACGACGCCTATCGAGCCTACATCAACACCCAGAACCGGAGTTTTGAAGTATACGCAGGCGACACTACCCTTCTGGACAGCGGCAGGAGCAACGCCATCAACCTCGGCGGCGCGCCGAACGCCCTCCGGGTCGCATTTGTTAAGGACACCCTCACGCTGTCCGTCAACGGTCAACAGGTGAGCCAGGTCCGGCATGACGGTCTGACCCGGAGGACGGGCAACATGCAATTGGCGGCCAGGATGGCAGCCCAGCCCGCGGAGGGCGAGGTGGAGGTCCGCTTCAAGAACTTCAAGGTGTACGCGCTTGAGTAGCGCCAAGCCGCCCCGACTCCTTGGGTGAGCCATTTTCTAATGGTTGTGCTATCCTCAGGCCGGAAAATGGCTGGAGCAGGTGATTACCGGAAGGTTCACAATTCCAGCTGAAGGAATGATGGCCGGCCACCGCCGGAGTACCATGCTCGACGCGATATGGAGGGCGCGATGCTGACCCCGGAAGAGAGCCAACTGCTGACTTTGACCGGCCCCGGCACTCCAGGCGGAGACCTGTGGCGTCGGTTCTGGGTGCCCGCCATGCTGCCGGGCGAACTACCGGAGCCCGATTGTCCCCCGGTGCGGCTGCGGCTGCTGGGTGAGGACCTCATCGCGTTCCGGGACACCTCCGGACAGATGGGGCTGGTGGCGAACAACTGCCCCCACCGCGGCGCATCGCTGTTCTTCGGCCGCAACGAGGAGCACGGCCTCCGTTGCGTGTACCACGGCTGGAAGTTCGATCTCACCGGGGCCTGCATCGACATGCCCAACGAGCCCGCGGAGAGCAACTTCAAGAGCAAGGTCCACATCACTGCCTATCCATGCCGCGAGGCCGGAGGGATGATCTGGGCCTACCTGGGTCCGAAGGAATCGGCGCCGCCGTTGCCCGACTTGGAGTTCAACCTGGTGGACGAGCCGCACCGTTTCGTCTCCAAGATCCAGGTCGAGTGCAACTGGCTCCAGGCGCTGGAGGGCGACATCGACAACAGCCATGCTCCCTTCGTCCACGGGCGCATCGGCGGGACGCCGGACATGCCCTTCATGGAGCGGGTGCGCATTGGCGGTGGCATCGGCCTCCCCAACGAGAACCGCAACCCGCTGTCCCGCTACTTCCCCTTCGACACCGCACCGCGCGGTTACGTGCACGACATCGACGGCGGCATCACCATGGGCTGGCGCCGCAACACCGACATCCCGGACACGTACTTCTGGCAGGTCAACCATTGGCTCATGCCCAGCTTTGCCCTCATTGCCAGCACGCCGGGCACCACCATCCAGTGCAACGCCCGCGTTCCGAGGGACGACACCACGAGCTGGTTTTTCCGCATCCGCTGGAACGCCTTCGAACCGCTGTCTCAGGTGGAATTGGACGCGTTCAAGGCGGGTGGAGGGCTGTTCCCGAAGCTCATCCCCGGCACCTTCCGGCCGGTGGAGAACATGGAGAATGATTACCAGATCGACCGCAAGGCGCAACGGGAGTGGTCGGTGACGGGCATCCAGTCGGTCACCCAGCAGGACCGGGCGGTCACTGAGACCATGGGCCCGATCTACGACCGCACCAAGGAGCACCTCGGCACCAGCGACGTGGCCATCATCCAGATGCGGCGCCGCATGATGCGGGAGACCCGCGCGCTGATGGAGGGCCACGAGCCCGCCGCGCCCAACCTGCCCGACGCTTACCGCATCCGCCCGGTCGCGGTGCTGCTGGACCCGCAGACCAACTTCCTCACCGGCGCCATGGAGCACATCAAACCCGCATTGAAGTAGCCAGCGAGAGAATCATCCGCAGATGGCGCAGATTTTC
Organism: Dehalococcoidia bacterium; assembly: GCA_009692945.1. Classification (GTDB taxonomy): domain Bacteria; phylum Chloroflexota; class Dehalococcoidia; order SHYD01; family SHYD01; genus SHYD01. Next base: position 38,333 of record SHYD01000017.1, read on the forward strand.
GCAGATTGGGAAAAAAGCTCGGACCCAGGGTTTAAAGTTGGCGGTACGAGTTCAGATGGCCTTGAAAAGGGGGACACCACTGGGTCATTCGGGACGGGAGTGCCAGAGGGTGGCAGCCCTTCTGCCGGGGGAGTGGGGGTGCCCCCCAAGAATATATTCTTCTCGTTTCTCGGGGGGCGGGGCAGGCGGCTAGGACTCCGATGCCCGAATAGACACCGTTGGCGGCCTACCGGTAGTACCGGTAGGGGCGGGTTTCAAACCCGCCCTCGCACGCCAGGCCAACCATGAGGAGCATATACCGTGGACGAAGCGGTGCGAGCGGCGCTGGCCGCCAACAGGATCGTCGATATCACCACCACCGGCAAGAAGAGCGGTCTGCCCCGGCGTAAGGAGATCTGGCTCTGGACGCTGGAACAAGGCGGCTACGCCATCAGCGGGCGGCCTGACCGGCCCCGCGACTGGTTCGCAAACCTGCTGGCGCACCCCGAGTTCACCGTCCACGTGAAGAATGGCGCCCAGGCCGACCTTCGGGCCCGGGCACTGCCCGTTCCCGATCCCGCTGAGCGCCGGCGCATTATCGAGGAGATCGCCCGCCGCAGCGACCAGCAGCATTTCATCGAAGACCGTCTGGCCCGCAGCCCGCTGGTGCGGGTGGAGTTTGTTGAGTGACCGTCCGAGGTTGCCCGGTTGGTGAAGGGGAGTCCGGAGGGGGCGAAGCCCTCTTTGGCAGGGGGTTTGGGGGGTGTCCCCCCCCCCCATTTTTCTATCTGCAGGGTTCCCTAAACCCGCGCAGCAGGAGGAACTCAAATGCAGTTCAGACGAGTCGTCACCGGCCACGACGCCGGCGGTAATGCCATCGTGAAGTCCGATGAAGTGGTGGGTACCACGCCGCTCCGGGAGGGTGTGAACGCCAAGGTCATGTGGACCACCGAGGGTTTCCCCGTGGACAACAGCGGCGACGCCGATGAGAGCCTGCGCGTCACCGGCACTTTCCATCCCAACGGCACCGTGTTTCGCCTGGTGGAGTTTCTCCCCGGCGCGCAGCCCCGCAACCACCGCACCGACTCGATCGATTATGGCGTGGTGGTATCGGGCCAGATGCACATGGAGTTGGACCAGGAAACCGTGGTGCTCAACGCCGGTGACGTGGTGGTGCAGCGTGGCACCATTCACAATTGGGTCAACAAGGGGCCCGCGCCCTGTGTAATGGCCTTCATCCTGATCGACGCCAAGCCGGTCGATGTGGGGGGAAAGGTGCTGCACGCAGCGGGGTAGCGGCTCTGACCGGGGGGCCTCGGCGGGCGACGCAGGTTCTCGCTGCGCTCGAACAGTAGCGGAGGCGAAGGCGGCACCCTTCAGTTACTCTTCGAGCCGGGCGGGAAGTTTCCTTGTTCTCAGGCTGACTCGCCCGGCCACCCATCGCCCTAAGGAGACCTCATGGTTAAGCTTGCCGGGATGATCCGCCGCCGGGCCGATATGCCCTACGACGAGTTCACCGATCACTGGCTGCGGGTGCACGCAAAAATAGCGGCGCAGCTTCCGGGGTTGCGCCGCTATTCGGTGAACTTCATCGATCGCCGCCGGTTTCCCAACTCGGTCTACGACGGTTTTTCGGAGTTGTGGTTCGATTCTCAGGAGGCGCTGGACAGCGCTTTTGCCGGGCCGGTGGGCCAGGCCATCGCCGCCGACATCCCCGCGTTCATGAGCGAACTGGTCCGGGTGATCGTGGACGAGCGGGTGATCTTGGAACCGGGAACCGGGGCCCCGTGACCGGTGAGACGGCTACTTCCACTCCGTGACAGTCGACGTGACCGTGCCGTCGGCGTTCTCGATGTACTCCACCATTCCCACCACGCCGTTCAGCCGCGCGAGTTTCCCTTTGGGGTCGGCCTGATAGGTGATCGCCGCGGCGAAGCGCACGCCCATTCCCTGTCCGGTCGGCGCGCCGACCCCGGCGCCATTCCAGATGACGCTCTCCCCCGATTCGGTCATTACGATCCCCTGGCTTGGACGATGGCGATCCTCTCAGTCTTTGCGCGCCTCGCCGCCCGGTCCACGGTCAGCCCGCAGCTCCTCGCGCTGGGGCTGCGGCAGGTGGCCGCCATTCTGAAGGAACGGAGGTGAACGGGATGGGAACCAGATTGAAGACGGTGTCGGTGCGCCTTGATGATCAGGCGGACGCGCGATTTGGATAGGGTGGCGCGCCTCCAGCGGCAGTCCAAAGGGGCCTTCCTTGCCCGGGCCGACGATGAGGCAGCCCAGCGCATGCTGCTCGACTGGGCCACTCAGCAGTACCGGGCGGGGGCAGCTTCACTGTCCGAGTTGGCGGATGAAACCAAACTGCCATTGGAAGCCATTGCACGCCACGTGGCCGGCCATGGAGCTGATGAGGCGTTGGAAGTTCTACCTGACCAGCAGCAAGCAGCTCGCGGAGAGCTTTGGCCTGCCTGAATTCTACGTCAAAGCCAGGAACGCGGCGCAACTGGTCCGAGAGGAGGAACTTCCTGCCTCTTGAGCAGTCTGATCTTCGTCCTCGAACGTCACATGCGTTCGTCGATGCCCGCGTGCGCCCTCGTTGCGGTACCGAGCCCGCTTACGGCGGGAGGGAGGGTCCTCCCTTGACAATGATGGGAATGCCAGGGTGGCGGGAGGTCGCCCAAGGTCACGCAACCGGCCCCCGCCTGGTTGTTCATGGCCGCCGCGCCCGGCCCGGTCGCCCGTTGCGTCAGCATCGAGCGGATGATGGCGAGGGGGCATGCCGGGTGAGTTCACATTCGAGGGCTGCCAGGATCGGGGGTGGGAGTGCACGAGGGCGGCAGCCCTCTGCCAGGGGCGTGGGGGTGCCCCCCACGGAGGATTCTCCTCTTTTTTCCTGGGGTGGGGGGGCGTGGCTCATACCGCCTGATCGCCTGATACTGAGTAGGTACCTCCAACCACCATTCGCTCCGATGTAGACCATCAGTGAATCTGTCCGCTA
>SHYD01000018.1 GCA_009692945.1 Dehalococcoidia bacterium
AAATGGTGCTCGCACGGTCATGACCCTGGTTCTTGCCGGACGAAGGTTCGTGGACGGGATCCTTCAAACAGAGGAGGTAAACACCGAAGCCGCGGCCTGATCAGACGACGATCCTGGAAGGGTATTTACACAAGATTTGACGAGAGCTCAGCGGGCAGCACCCATCCCTCAGGTTCTATTGGCCTATTCTCACTTCTCACAGATGCCGCTTGGGGGCTAGCCGTTGGACACTAACGCAAAATGGTGTTGCGCCATTCTACCAGGAGCACTGGCTGGCCCACCACTACGGACGCGTCACCCTGCGCCCCGCTGCTTGCGCTCGCTTGGGCCACGTCGCAGCCGCACCCGACGCCCCCGGACCGCCCACAGCGTCCGGCCCAGCGTGAGCGGCACCTCCCAGGCCGGGTCGTGCAGGTGGGCGAGTACATACTGGTCCTCCTCGGTGGTCCAGGGCTGGTGATTCGCGCGGCAGCCTCGTTGAGCCGATCTGCCGCATGGAGCCGCTCCAGCAGCGCTTCCCGCCCCTCCAGGGAGAGCGACGGCCACTGCGCCCGCATCCGCGCCTTGTCCTGCTCTCGTAGCTCTCAGTTGCGGTCGGGGTGGCCCTGGGCGCCACTGGGTCACGTACGGTGTGGAGAGGCGCCCCGACGCCCTGGCCGAGGACGACGGCTCCTGCTGCCGACATCACCCCCGCATTGCTGGCCGCTTCGGCCTCATGCTACAGTGCGGGTTACGAAAATCAGACTGTGCCGGAGGCATTCCATGGACTTGGGATTGAAGGGGAAGGTTGCGCTGGTTACCGGCGGTACCGAGGGCATCGGCCTGGCCACCGCCACCATGCTGGCGCAGGAGGGGGCGAAGGTGGCCATCTGCGGGCGGCGCACCGACGTGCTCAACGAGGCGGCGGCTCAGGTCAAGAAGGCCGGCAACGGCGAGGTGCTGGCTATCCAAACCGATATCATGGTGGCCGCTCAGATCGAAGCGCTGGTGAACCAGGTCATCACCACTTGGGGCGGCATCGACATCCTGGTGAACAACGCGGGACGGGCCTACGCGCAGGCCTTCGAGACGGTGCCCGATGCCGGGTGGCAGGAGGACCTTGACCTCAAACTCTTCGGCGCCATCCGGACCTGCCGGCTCGCGATTCCCAGCATGCGGAGCCGGGGCGGCGGGCGCATCATCAACGTCACCCAGATCGGCGGCAAGCAGCCGGGAGCGGCCTCGGTGCCCACCTCGGTCAGCCGCGCGGCCGGTATCGCACTGGTAAAGGCGATGTCCAAGGACCTCGCCAAGGACAACATTCTGGTCAACACCGTCTGCGTCAGCCTGATCAAGAGCGGCCAGATCTCCCGCAGCGCCATGCGCCAGCACCCGGAGAAGTCCCTGGACGATGCCTATGCCGAAATGGGGAAGAACATGCCCATGGGCCGGTTGGGTGAGTCCGAAGAGGTGGCGGCGATGATCACCTTCCTCGCCTCGGCCCGCGCTTCGTACGTCACCGGCGACGCCATCAACGTCGACGGCGGCGTCTCGGGGGCGGTGTAGCCATGGACCTGGGACTGCGCGGGAAAGTCGCGGTCATCACCGGCGGTAGCGAGGGCATCGGCCGCGCCGCCGCCATCGAGTTCGCCCGTGAGGGAGCGCACGTGGCAATCTGCGCCCGCCGCGCCGATGTCCTGGAGGCAGCGGCCGGCCAGGTAAAGGCCGCGGGAGGCGATGTCTTGGCGGTGTCGCTGGACGTAACGGAGCCGGGACGACTCGAAGCCTTCGTGCAACAGGCCATCGACCGCTGGGGCGGCGTCGACATCCTGCTGAACAATGTGGGCACCTCCGCGGCGGGAGCCTTTGAAACCGTTACCGACGAAATCTGGCAGCAGGACCTGGACCTGAAGTTCTTCAGCGCCGTGCGGGCGACACGCGTCGCCATCCCCAGCATGCGGGCCCGCGGCGGGGGCCGCATCATCAACATCACCACCGTTGGCGGCAAGCAACCGGGAGCCTCGTCGGTGCCGACCACCGTCACCCGTGCCGCCGGAATCGCCCTCACCAAGGCGATGTCAAAAGACCTGGCCAAGGACAATATCCTGGTCAACACTGTGTGCGTGAGCCTGGCCAAGAGCGGGCAGACCAGCCGCCGGGGCATGGCTCGCAACCCCGGCCGCTCGCTGGACGAAGTGTACGCCGACATGGGGGCCCGCCTGCCCCTGGGCCGCGTCGCTGAAGCCGAGGAGGTGGCGAACGTCATCGTGTTCCTCGCCTCGGCGCGCGCCTCCTACATCACCGGGGCATCGGTGAACGTCGACGGCGGCCTGTCCGGGGCCGTGTAGCGTGGACCTCGGCCTGAAGGGGAAGGTGGTGCTGATCACCGGCGCCTCGGAGGGGATCGGCAGAGCCGCGGCGCTTGAGTTCGCCCGGGAGGGCGCCCGTGTCGGCATCTGCGCCCGCCGGCCTGACGTGCTGGAGGCCGCGGCCGCGGAGATCCGCGCCGCGGGCGCCGAGGTGCTGGCGGCGCCGCTCGATGCCACCGAACCCGGCCCGTTGGAGGATTTCGTGCGGCAGGCGATCGTCCGCTGGGGTGGGGTCGACATCTTGGTCAACAACGTCGGCACCGCAGGATCATTCCCCTTCGAGCGGGTGACCGACGAGGTCTGGCAGCAGGACCTGGACCTGAAGTTCTTCAGCGCGGTGCGGGCGTCACGGATCGCCATTCCCAGCATGCGGGCCCGCGGCGGCGGGCGCATCATCAACGTTACCACCGTGGGCGGCAAGCAACCGGGCGCCTCCTCCGTTCCCACCAACGTCACCCGCGCGGCTGGCATCGCGCTCACCAAGGCGATGTCCAAGGACCTGGCCAAGGACAACATCCTGGTCAACACGGTCTGCCTGCATTACACCAAGAGCGCCCAGATGTCCCGCATCGCGCAAGCCCACTTCCCCGGCCTCTCCGTTGAAGATGCGTACGGCGCCGAGGGCGTATCGCTCCCGTTGGGCCGGCTGGCCGAGGCGGAAGAGGTGGCGGACCTCATCGTATTCCTCGCCTCAGCCCGCGCCTCCTACGTGACCGGCGCCGCCATCAACATCGACGGCGGCTACACCGGCGCGGTGTGATACTACCGGTTCGTCATCAAAGGCGGCCCCGGCGAAGGCTACCTGGCAGAGGTGGCCGAGCTACCGGGCTGTTTCACGGCCGGAGAGACACCGGAATCAGCGGTTGTCATGCTGCGCGACGCCCTGGCCACCTGGGTTGAAGCGGCCCTCGTGGCCGGAACGGCCATCCCGGAATCCTTTGAACAACAGCACAGCGGGCGGCTGCTGCTGCGCATGCCGAAATCGCTGCATGGCCGGTTGGCGGCCCAAGCGTCGTGCGAAGGCGTTAGTCTCAACCAACTCGCCGTATCGATCCTCTCGGAAGGGCTCGCCCGGCTCATTCCCCAACGCTAACGAAACGCATCCACTCTACCGCCCCGCCGTCGCCCCCGCATCCACCGGGAGGACCACGCCGGTGACCCAGCGCGCCTCGTCGCTGGCCAGGTACAACACCGCGTAGCCCACGTCCCAGCCGCTGCCCTCGGTCTTGAGCAGCGAGCGCTGCCGCCGGGTCTCCCGCCGCTCGGGCGGCATGCCCTGGGCGATCACCATCGGCGTGAACACCATACCCGGTGCAATGCAGTTCACCCGGATGCCCTGCTGGCCGTGATGCGCCGCCATTGCCCGTGTCATGTTGACCACCGCCCCCTTGCTGGTGGGGTACAGCAGTTCGGTGTGGCCGCCTTGGAGCCCTGCCACCGACGCCAGGTTCACGATCGCGCCACCCCCCTGCTTGAGCATTTCCGGAATGGCGTATTTGGCCATCAGCATCATCGACGTGACGTTTACCTTGAGGTCGTGGTCCCACTCGTCGGGGTCCACCGTCACGGCAGTGCCGGTGGGGCCGTGCAGGCCCACGTTGTTCACCAAGATGTCCAATCGGCCCCATTTCTCAACGGTGGCCGCCACCGCGGCCGCACATTCGGCGGGCTTCGTAACATCGGTTTCAATGATGATCGATTCCCCGCCTTCGGCAGCGATCATGCGCTGAGTCTCTTTGACCCATTCCAGCACCTGATCCAGCAGCGCTACCTTCGCGCCCTCCCGCGCCAACAGCACCGATGCGGCCCGCCCGTTGCCGATGCCCGGGCCCCGGGAGCCCGCACCGGTGACGATGGCCACCTTGCCCTCAACCCGTCCTTTTCGTTCTGCCATGACTCCGCCTCCCATTGCTCACGCGCTTCGTCACGCAGATTGTAGATCATCGAACAAGTGATCTCACCCCTTGATCCCTCTCCTCGAAGGAGCTAAGGGTTACCCATATCTGGCGGGCCATACGACTTCGGAGCGTAGGCCGCTCCTCGTTTGCTGCATTGAGGGGAGTGCAGGGGGGCGAAAGCCCTCCTGCCGGGGGCTTGGGGGTGTCCCCCAAAAAGGAAAACCCTCTCTCTTCTTCCGGGGGGTGGGGCAATGGAACGGGGGGCCCCCGAATCGTGGGTAACGAATAGCCTCGAAGGAGAGGGGGTGGCTATCGAAACAGAACCCTCGGTTGGCAGTTACTATACACAGCATGCGCCTCTTCCATCCCTGAGGTGAACCGGTCACCGGATCGGGTCCAAGAGGCGTTCGGAACGCGGCGCCAACCCAGCACGGGTAGGAAAAAAGGAGGGGTTCGATGATTGATCGCATGATGCGGGCAGCAAAGATGGACGCGTTTCTGTACCAGGAGGTGGAACGAAATCCATCCCTGAGCAAGGAGGCGCTGCAGATCGTGGTGATGGTGGGCGTCGCCGGCGGCATCAGTTCGTTGTTGTCAAACCTGATGCGCGGCCAGATCGTGTCGGGAATCGGTAGCGCCGTTGCTGCCGTCGTCCTCGGCATCGTTGCGTATTACGTCTGGTCCTTCGCGGTGCTCATCGTCGGCACCAAGCTGTTTAAAGGGACGTCCGATTTTGGCGAAGTGAGCCGCTGCATCGCCTACGCTTACGTGCCCAACCTCCTCGCGGTATTCGGTTTCGTTCCCGGTGTGGGCGGGTTGGCCGCGATGGTCGGGAGCCTGTGGGCCCTGGTGCTCGGCATCGTCGCCATTCGCCAGGCAATGAACTTTGAGACGGGACCGGCCATCGCCACCGCAGTCATCGCGTGGGTCGCGATGGCGGTCGTCATCGGCATCATCACCGCTATCGTACTCGTGCCCTTCGGCCTCGCCGCGATGGCTACGGGCAGGTAACCGGCACAACAACACTTCGACGAGTTTAGGGCCGGGGGGCGCTCCCCTACGAGGCGTTCAAGCAGGCCATCGACGAGCTGTTGCCCGCCCCGAGATGACCGTCGATTTGTCCACCGTCCGCCGATGCCTCCCTCGACTCAGGGTGCCATTCCCCAAACGATGACCCGCCTCTGGCCCGCGATGGCGGCCGCGGCATTGGCCGGCGTTGTCGGCACCCTGTACCTGACCTACACCCACCTGGCGGGTGCGGCCGTAGCATGTTTCGGGGGCGGCGGCTGCGAGGCGGTGCAGGCAAGCCGGTTCGGGTTCCTGCAGGGGGTGCCGCTGGGGTACCTGGGGCTGGGCTACTATGGGACTGTACTGATCTTGGTTTTGCTGGGGTGGTGGATGCCGAACCGCCGGATACCGCTGCTTGGCCTCCTGCTCGTCCTGACTCCCAGCGGCGTGCTGTTCTCCGGGTACCTTGTCGTGGTGCAACGCTTGGTGCTTGACGACTTCTGTTCCTGGCGCCTCGTGCCGGCTGCCGCGGCCGCAGCCCTGTTCGGGCTCACCCGGGCTCAGGTGTTGCGGTGCCCCCTCCGATGACTTTCGAAACCGTCTGGCACATCCCGCTGCTCGCCATTCTCGGAGTCCCGGCCGGAGTGCTGGTTGACCATTGGGCCCGGACCCTCCATGGCGAGCCGCCGATATGGGGAGCCCGGGGCGAGGCATGGCGGCGACGCGCCTGTCTGATCGGCCTGCCCATTGCGTTTGCGGCAGGGGGCTCTCTCTACGGGCCGACCCCGAAAGCTGCCGTGGCCGCCTGGTACGCCAGCATGTTCCTACTTATCGCGCTCATCGACCTGGAACAGGAACTGATTCCGGACCGGCTCGTCATCGTGGGGCTGTTGACCGCGCCGGTCACCGCCATGGTTTGGGGCATCAGCCTGGTGGGGATGGCGCTCGGCGCACTCATCGAGTTCGGATTCTTTCTCGCCAGCGCATGGATCGCCCGGGGCGCGGTGAAAGAAGGTGACATCAAGCTTGGAGCCTACCTGGGAGCCATCACGGGGTTCCCGCGCGCCATGTACGGCCTGTTTCTGACGAGCCTGGTGGCGGCCGCGGCGTCGCTCGTCCTGGTGCTCGTCCTGCGGGTGAAGGGTTGGAAGGACCTCACCCCCTTTGCCCCCTTCATGGTCATCGGCACCGCGCTGGCGCTGCTGAGCGGGAAATAGACTGCCGCCATGGCCCAATCTTCATCTTCGCTACGCCGGGCGCCGTTGGCCGTCCTCCTGACAGCCCTGCTCCTCACTGCCGCCTGTGCGGAGGGCGTTCGTCCGGGAAACCCGGCGCCGTCGAATCCATCTCCATCTCCCACCACGTCACCAACGCCCGTTTTCACCCCCACCGCAGCGGCGACGGCGACTCCGGCCGCAACCGCAACTGCCGTGCCGCCCTCGGCGACCCCAACGGCCTCGCCTGTGCCGCCGGCCCCGACCCGGCCCCCACCGCCGGCTCCGACCGCTCCACCACCCGCGCAGTCCGCTGCCGCAGCGACCGGCACAGCTCCTCAAGAGGCGCCGTTGCGGGTGGTGGTGTCGCCAGCGGAGTTGCCCCAGGGAGGCGCCTTCTCGCTGACCGTTGAGAGTGATGAGCCCCTCCGATCAGTGACCGCACGACTGGACGGACGTCCCCTGGTGTTCCAGATCGAGGGAGCCAGGGCTTGGACGGTGGCGGGGTTCCGCTCGGACGTGGCGCCGTGGCGCCGGGCGGTCGTAGTATCAGCCCAGGCCGCCTCGGGACGCCCCCTGACCGCATCGGCAGCGGTGGACGTCGGGCCGGGCAGGTTTACCGTAGAGCAGATCACTATCGAGCCGGGCGATGACGGCGAGGACCTGCTGGCGGCCGAGGTGTTGCGCAGCGAGTGGACCCGGCTCCTGGGGATCACCAGCCGCGTGACGCCACAGCCACGCTGGGAAGGGCCGTTCCGGTTGCCGGTAGCCGGGCCCGTCACCTCGTCCTACGGGACCCGCCGGTCCTACAACGGCGGGCCGCCCGGCAGCCCCCACGAGGGCATGGACCTGGGGGTGGCGACCGGGACGCCGGTGTTCGCTGCCAACGGAGGAACGGTGGTCGTCGCGCAGGCGTGGAAGGTACGGGGCAATGCCGTTATTATCGACCATGGGATGGGTCTGTTCAGCGGCTACTACCACCTGTCCCAGATCGACGTTCAGGAGGGGCAGGCGGTGGCGAAGGGTCAGGCGTTGGGGAAGTCCGGCGACACCGGGCTGGTGACCGGCCCCCACCTCCACTGGGAGGTGGTGCTGCAGGGAATGCACACCCAGCCGCTGCAGTGGACTCAGCGCGGTTTTCCGTAAACCGCCTCAAGCTGAGGTCCCGGCGCCGGAGTGTTAGCCGCCTATGAGACAATGAATATCGAATCCCATATAGATAGAGCAAGGAAACGCAACCATGGCTACCAGGGAGACACGGCGTACCGATATCAACGAGATTAGCGGCATTTCCGAGTTGCTCCGCCTCGCCGAAGAGGTGTGCGCTACGAGGCAGCCAAGGGTGCTCACCCGTGATGGCGAGGAACTGGTGGTTGTTGAGCCCGCCGAACCCCCTTCTAGAAAGCATGTCAAGGGCGGCGTGATCACGAAGGATGACGCCCTGTGGCAGCTTGTGGGATCAGCAAATGACGCCGAACCAACCGACGCCTCTCAGAAATACGAGTATCTCGCCCAACAATATCCATGACCCTGAGGAGACAAACCCCGCTGATCAGTCCCCGGCGAACGTTCTTGGATTCCTCGTCTTTCTTGGCGCTAGTGAATCCCCTCGACGTCTACCATGAAGAGGCTCAGACCATACTAACCCGGTTGACCAACCAGTACTGGCAGACCTACTGCAGTAACTTTGTTATCGCGGAAACCCATGCGTTGTTCATTATCCGCCTGGGCCACCGGCACGCGACGACGTTCCTCCAGCGTATTCGTTTGACCAATGCCACGTTGGTGCGAGTGACAGCGGAGGTTGAGCAACGGGCGGAGCAGATCATTTTTGCCTACCTCGACAAGGTCTTCTCTTACACTGACTGCACCAGCTTTGCCGTGATGGAGCGATTCGGCATCACGCACGCATTCACTTTTGACCGCAACCTCACCCAATATGGGCTTCAAGTCCTCACCGCCTAGAGCATGAGCGATTTCGAGATCATTGATTTTCACTTGCACCTGTGCCGTGACATGGCGCAGGAGAAGCTGGTGTTCCCCCACCCCGGTTGGCCGGACGAGTGGTATTGGTGCAACCCTGAGCGGATAGGCTCCTACATCGAAGCGCGCAGCATCAGCAACGTGGTGACGCTGAACATCATGGACACCGGGCGCATGACCGAAGCGCGCCTGGCGCGGCTCCCCCGCTCGACGTCTGAGGATGAGGTGGCGCAGCGCCGGACCTCGCTCGCCGACGAGATGCGGGACCGGGTCCGGAAGTTCAACACCTGGGCCTGCGAGACCCGCCGTGACAACCCCCGCATCGTCTCCTTTGTGATGATCGACCCGGTGCTGTTCGGCGCGGAGTCCATCGTCGAGTTGGAACGGTGCTTGGCACTGGGCGCGTGCGGGGTCAAGGTGCATCCGGACATCTGCCGGCACTTTCCGGAGCACCCCGACCTGATGCCCGTGTTCGAACGGCTACAGCAGGCCAAACTCCCGGTGTTGACCGACACGGTCGGGCGTCCCCACGCCGACGGCAACACCTATGGGCGTCCGGCCAACTGGGCCCCGGTGCTGTCCGAGTTTCCACGGCTGACGCTCATTATGGCGCACTTCTGCGACGAGATGTGGGATGACCGCATCGAGATGGCGCGGCAGTTCCGCGACAACCTCTGGTTCGATATGTCCGGCGGGCTGATTGACCCGCGGCACCCACAGTCGCTGCACCGCGACATGCCGGCCAGCCAAGCGGTGCGGGTGTTCCGCAAGCTGGGCGTGGAGCGCATGCTGTTTGGGTCGGACGGCCCGGGGACCGGCGGACTGGAGCCGCAGGACGCCGCGTCCCAACTGCTGGCGCTCCCCTTCACGGTCGAGGAGAAGCGCCTGATGCTGGCCGAGAATGCCCGGCGGCTCCTGGGAAGCTGCGGGGTGGCGCTGGCGCCGTAGCCCTGCCGGACCTTGGGGCGCCTCGGCGCATCAGCGCACCGCGCCCGCTCCGAATGGGGTTACCGTGCTACGAGGTTGCCGGGCCGCGCGCCGCTTGGGCCGCCACGGGCAGGGGGGAACCGTTGGCTTCGGCCGCCTCTGCCGCCGTCGTTCCCCGCCACGAACGGACCCAACCCTCCTGCCGCAGCACCAGCAACCTCAGAACAACAAAGGCCGTCAGCGCCAGCGCGGCCAGCGCCTCGAAGCCTGGTCCGAAGCTGCCCACTCCCTGCTTCATATTCCCGAGCAGCAGCGGCAGCAGAAAGCCGCCGAATCCTCCCAGCGCCCCGACCATGCCCGTGGCGGCGCCGATCTCCCGGGCGAAGCGCTGCGGCACGAGTTGGAAAACGGTGCCGTTGCCCATCCCAAAACACACCATGCCACCGATAAGCAGGCCCGCCATCAGATACTCCAGCCGCATCAGGGCCGGACCGCCGCGCCGCGTCTTGGAACGCCAACGCAGCGCGGGAAAGCGCCTCCTCCCAGGTGGCGGGCTGAAGTTGTCCGGCCGCGTCCCGCACCAGGGTGGCCGCCGCGGTCCAGCCCTTCACGCACAATGCGCCGCGGTTCACTGGGAAATCTGGGTTCCCCGCCACCTCCAGTCCCTCCGGCCCCTTGCTGAGCAGCATGCCGCACTGGAAGGCGCAGTAAGGACAGTGGGTGGCAACGGTCCCGCCGGCCGGGATGAGCGTGGTGGCGCGTATCATGACTCCGACGATACCGGAGCCAGATTTCGGGGCCGTTTCTGGTTGGTTACGGTCAGGTGTCGCCGAAGTTACAAATGGGTGAAGCCAGGGCTGGCCATGATGGACTCAGGCAAGACGGGCGACCCTCGATCGGACCCGCGCAATTACCCCCAATCACCAAAGGAGTGATGATTCAGGGCGGGGCGCCGGTGCTATCCCGTTCTTGGCGATTCGCCAAAGCCCACTATCGTGTGCTTTAATAAGCACACGACGAGACACAGGGAGGGTTTGCATGGCACAGGGTATGGTTCGAGCGCACATCGTAGTTCCCGAGGAGGTGGTCCGCGCCGTGGATGAACTGGTCGGCGAACGGGGTCGCAGCAAGTTCTTCAAAGAAGCGGTGGAGGAGAAGTTGAAGAAGGCGGTCCGGACACGTATGCTCGAGGATATGGCGGGGTCGCTTGTGGACGCCGATACACCTGGATGGGAGACCCCGGAATCGACCGACAGATGGGTGCGGGCCTCCCGCACTGCCGATCAGGAACGCTTGGAGCGTTTGCTCGGAGTCGACTGAGGTGCGCTATTTGCTGGACACGTCAGTGCTCATCGATTTCTCGAAGCGACGCGAGCCGGCGGTCTCGCTGCTCCGTTTGCTGAACGGCCGCGGTGACGAGTTGGGGGTCTGCGCGATAAACGTGGCAGAGTTTTTCGCAGGGGTGCCAGCAGATCAGCGCGAACGCTGGTCGTTGTTCTTCGAAGCCCTCAGCTACTGGGAGGTTGACCAGTCGATCGCTCAGATGGGAGGCGCCTGGCGTTACGATTACGCTCGCCTCGGCCATCAATTATCCACGGCAGACGTGCTGATCGCCGCTGTTGCTGCATCTCGCAGGGCTGTCCTGTTGACCAGCAATGCCAAAGACTTCCCCATGCCTGGATTGCAGGTGGAGACGCTGCGATAACCGTCCGGATGTTCGGTCGGGACAAAGGGAGGTGACCTCATCACCGTGACCGGCATCATTCTGGCGGGCGGCCGCAGCACCCGGCTGGGGCGCGATAAAGCCCTCGTCCTCGTCGGCGGGCGTGCCATGATCACGCATGTGGCGGATGCACTCCGCCCTGCCCACCACCGAGATGCTGGTGGTGGGCAGGGCGGAGGATGAACCCGCGGGCGTCATCGAGGGGCCGTTCCGGTACGTTCCTGACCTGGAACAGGGTGGCGGCCCCCTGGTGGGTATTCTCAGCGGACTCGCCGTAGCGTCCGGAGAGTGCGCCCTCGTGGTTGGCTGCGATTTGCCCTTCCTCGACCCGGCGTTGCTGCGGGCGCTCACGGCGCTCCTCGATGATCACGATGCCGTCGCGCCGGTGGTGGGCGGCGTGGTGCAGACCACGCACGCGGTGTACCGGTGCACGCTGGCCCCCGCCATCCGGGCCGCCCTCGGGGCAGGCGTGCGTTCGCCCGTCCGCTTTTTGAGCAGCGTGAGGACCCGGTATGTGCCCGAGGACGAACTGGAGCGGCTGAGCCCCGGCCTCCGCTCGTTCATGGGCGTCAACACCCCCGAGGAGTTGGCCGCCGCCGAGCGGCTGGCGCGGTGAGGGGAAGACGACCGCCCCGCTCAGGTTTGACACACATCCCGATTCTGGCTAGCATGCGGCCAGCGTTCCTGGCGCGGATTGCGGTGACGGCTGGAGGAGGTGCTGACCATGCTGGTGATCGATGCCGATACCCACATCGACGAGACCGAGGCGACCTGGGAGCACATGGAGGGCGACGCCGCCCGCTACCGCCCCACCTGCCTCGAGTTTGCGGGCGGACGCAGCTTCGTGGCGGGCGATGCCCGGCCCCACCGGCTGTGGCAGATAGAAGGGCAGTTCCGGCTGCGGCGGTGGCGCGACGACAGTCGGACCGGCACCACCAAGGAGACCCGGGAACTCGCCGATATCGCGGCCCGCATGCGGCAGATGGACGAACTTGGGGTGGACGTGCAGGTCCTCTACCCGACCCTGTTCCTGGGCCCCATCAGCACCCATCCCGAGGCCGAACTCGCCATCTGCCGCAGCTACAACCGATGGATCGCCAACGCCACCGCCGCCTCCCAGGGCCGCCTGCGCTGGGTGGCCATCATTCCGTTCCTGAGCCAGGAACATGCAGTGGAGGAAGTGCGGTTCGCCGTTGATCACGGCGCCTGCGGCGTGTTCAAGAAGGGGGTTGAATACGGGGAGCGGGCAGCGAGCGACCCCCTGTTCTTCCCGGTTTACGAAGAGGCGGCCCGCCTCAACCTCCCCATCTGCATCCACACCGGCAGCGGCGACCCGAGGTTCTCGGATGCCACCACCGGCCTGGCGTTGAATGCCAATCAGTCGAACCTCACCGCCATCGGGGCGTTCACGACTTTGGTCCTCGGCGGCATTCCCGACATGTTCCCCAAACTCCGCTTCGGATGGATCGAAGCCTCGGCATCCTGGGTCCCCTACCTGATCCATGACCTTGAGGCGAAGCGCAAGCGGCTCTCCGCGCTATCTTTCGATCTCAAGCGCGACCTGCTGCGGGAGAGCCGCTTCTACGTGACCTGCGACACCCTCGACGACCTGCCCTACATCCTGGGCTTCGGCGCCGAGGACAGCCTGATGGTCGGCTCGGATTACGGCCACGCCGACCAATCGGCCGAGATCGATGCCGTCAATGTCATCCGCCACAAGGGACAGGCCGGCGAGATCAGCCAAGCGGTGGCGAACAAGATCATCAGCGACAATCCCCAGCGGTTCTACGGCCTGTGACCCCAACCGAGTTCATTTGCGGTCGGCTGAGGATTCAGAACTGACCGGAGAACCTGCGCCGCCCATCGGAGTCCCATGGCATCCAGCGCCAGCCGGCCGTTCTCCTCTGGCGCCACCAACACTAACCGCCGGTAAGGGGGCGGGTGAACTCAAACAAACCATCGACGAGATCGTTGCCGGGCACCAGCATGCGCCGCAGCACCCGCTCGAACCGGTCGAGCGACTCCCCAACCCTCGATCAGTCCGACCTGCAGCGCCCCTCTGCCTCCTCCGACCCATGTGCTATCATGTAGCACATGCAACAGATAAAGATTCGCGAGTTGCGTCAGCACGCCAGCGCCTGGTTGCGGAAGGTGCAGGCCGGAGAGCGGTTCGAGGTCACCGATCGCGGTCGGCCGGTCGCCTTGCTGGTGCCGCTGCCTCAGGGAGGGGTCCTCGATCATCTCATCGCCTCTGGCGAGGCAACCCCGGCGGAGGGGGACCTGTTGGACCTTGGCCCCCCAATAGCTCCAATGCAGGGAGTCCCGTTGCCCTCCGAGATATTGGAGATCATGCGTGCCGACGAGCGCTGAAGCCGTCTATGTGGACTCGTCTGGATTGGTAAAGCTTGTGATTCCAGAGGGCGAGTCAGCGCCTTTGAGGCATTATCTGGCTGGACGCCCCTGGCGGGTTTCATGCCAGTTGGCCAGCGTGGAGGTAGTCAGAGCCGTCATGCCCCATGGGGCGGGAGCAATCGAACGCGCCCAAGCGCTCCTGCGTCGGCTTGTGCTCATCCGTCTCACGGACACCTTGTTAGACGCCGCTTCCCGCCTCGGGCCGGTGTCGCTGCGCAGCTTGGACGCGATCCATTTGGCGGCAGCAGAAACGCTTGGCCAAGACCTGGCCGTCTTGGTCACCTACGACGATCGAATGGCAGCAGCAGCAGGGAGGCGCGGCATCACGGTTGAGATGCCGGGGCGTCTTCGCTGAAGGGGCCGGCGGAGGCCCCAAGGCACTGCTCAATCAACTCCCCGACACTCGTATCGGGTCTACCCCATCCCCTCACGCTCGATCGAAGGGCCGTTCCCTCATCCGGAATAGCATCAGCACCGGCACTACCATCAAGCCGACGCCCACAGCGCCCACCGCCTCCAGCCCCATCGCCCCCATCATCGGCCCCGCGGTCAGCGCCAGCACCACGTTGGCCCCACCCATAAAGGTGTCGCTCACGCCGAGCACCCGGCCCCGCTCGCCGGGGTGCGTCACATCGGCCAGCAGCGCCGACGACGCCACGCTCACGCAGGACCAGCCGAACCCGACCATGAAGAACCCGGCGGTGAGGATGGTGTAGTCGGCGGTCATCACCAGCAGCGGCGAACCCAAACCAGCGATGACGAGGCCCGCCACCATCACGGCGCGGCGGCCGATGCGGTCGGCCAGCCAGCCCTGGGGCACGGCGAAGCCGAACATCCCGATGGAATGGATCGAAGTCGAGACGGCGATCGCCGGCAACGAGTGGCCATGGTGCTGGAGCACCAGCGCCGCGGCCACCATGATCATCGACATGTTCCCCTGGACGGCGAAATTGCTCACGAACGCGGTGAGCTTGGGGAAGTGGGTCAGGTAGGCCAGCGCGTTTCCGGTCTCGGCCAACGGCATATCGCGCGGCGCGGGTGGGTGATAGCCAGGGTAGTAGTGTTCCAGATTGGCCGCGATCTCCTTCGGGTCGGGCCGGATACGGGTCACCAGCAGCAGCGCTGGGATAATCATCACGGGCGTCAGCAGCCAGGTGAGCGCGAGCGCGTTGAGGTCCGTGAGATCCGAAATCCTTTGCGCCACGGCCACCAGGATCACTACGCCGATGGAGCCGCCCACCGCTCCCGTGACCACGTACCCCAGACCTTCGCCGCGCCGCTGCGGCGGGTACATATCGGTGGCTGCCACCCGCAACTGCTGGGTGCCGCCCACCGCCAATCCAAATATGAAGACACCCGCCATGAACAGCACGAACCCGCCGGTGAGCATGGCGATGCCCGACAGGATCGCGCCTGCCAAGGCGACCACCAACGACACCGTCATCGCCATCTTGCGGCCGCGGCGGTCGGCTAGCACGCCGATGGGGTACGACACCACGAAACGGCTGACGCCGAGCATGCCGATGGCGAGACCCGAAAGCTCGGACGAACCCAGCAGTTGCACCACCATCAGCGCGCCGAGACTGGGGAGCACCCCGAGACCGGCGCCGGTGCAGCCCTGGGCGGCCGCAATATAGAAGGTGTTGCGCCTGATGATGGGGGGGATGGGGAAAGATGCGCTGCGGGGAGCAGGTATCGCCAGGATTTCTTCAACGGCCATGGACACCTCGTTGGTTGGGCCGCAGCGGACGGAATGGCCCGGCTGGACGCGCCCCAACTGTAGCAGGCCGCGGGCGCGGCGGCAAACCTGCCCGCGAACAGGTAAGAATTCACCGTCGAGGGGCGGCCGGGCTCAGGAATGGGAGTGCACGAGGCGGCAGCCCTCTTGCCGGGGGAGTGGGGCCCCCACATAGAACTCTCCTCTTTTTTCCTGGGGTGGGGGAGTGGCTCCTATCCCCCGAACCCCTGACACTGCCGTGAAAAGGCGGTGGCTTAACAGGAACAGCAGCCCCTCACCATCCATCTCTTTATTTCTCCTGCGGCGGGGAGGGGGTCAAGGGGCGCGCCCCGTCCGCCATGAGTGATCTTGGGGGGAGGTCGCCGTCCTAACCTTTTCATGACCGGTGGTGTCCCCATGGTCATGGGCGTCTGAATAGATACGGTGCCGGGGGTGGCTGCTCTCTGGCGATACGGCGCTATATAACGACGGCATGGGCGCGTTATGCCGACAGTCCTTCGGGTTGGGCCTTACCGAGTCTACTTCAATAGCCACGACACTTCGGAGCCGCCGCACGTGCATGTGGACAGCGATGCCCTGTCGGCGAGGTTCTGGCTTCGGCCGGTGAGTATGGCCAAGAACGTGGGGTTCAGTCCCCGGGAGTTGCGCACCTTGGACGAACTCATTGCCGTCCATCAGCATTCGTTATTGGAGGCGTGGCATGAATCCTTCGGCGGTGGCGGCGGATGAACGAGTTAAAAACGTGGCCGTCACAGAAGACACCGTCGCCGTGGACCTGATGGACGGGCGTACCATCATCGCCCCTCTCGCCTGGTATCCGCGCCTGCTGAAGGCCTCGCCCGAACAGCGTCAACACTGGGACATCGCGGGTGGGGGGTACGGCATCCATTGGCCTGAGGTTGAAGAGGACCTGACTACCGAGGGGCTTCTCCGGGGCGCCGCCAGCCCCCAGGTGCGCTATGATCTACGGCCATCCCGCAAACGAGGCGCCGCCGCAGCGCGCTCATCCGCCCGAAAATAGTCCGAAGATAGCATAAGGGCCTGCCGCTACCGGCGATCCTCGTCCACCACCATCGCCGTGCCAGCACAGTTGCCGAACAGTATCCGCATCAGCAGCGAGGACTGGGACGCCTTCTGAAACAAGGGGCGGGGCCAGCAGGGGCCCTGCTACGCGGCCACACGGCGCCCTGGAATTAACCAAACCTAACGCGGGCGACCTCCGGCAGGGAGTGCACGAGGGCGAAGCCCTCTGCCGGGGCGTTGGGGGTCCCACGAACGACAGCGCTGGGCGGGTGGGAAGTACGGGCGTTCAGGGGATAGGCGCGGCAGCACCGGCGGGTAACGAACGCTCATTGCCCGTGGCATTTCTTGTACTTGTTGCCGCTCCCGCACGGGCACTTCTCGTTCCGGCCGATCTTGCCGGAGTGGTTCTGGACGATCAGTCGCTTCTCCTGGCAACTGGCACAGGTGCAGGCTGGCGGGTGTTCAGCGTGCCAGGTGGGTCTGGAATCGATCGGCATCAGCTTCAGTCCTCCGTCGCAAATTACTACACATTCTCAACATCCCCGGCCTCGCCCCATTGGGGAGCCACGGAGCGCGGTTTGACCATGAGTATTACGCTAGCAAGCATTTCGACCTGGTTAAGCAGCGGCGCTGCCCTGGTGGGCTTCGAAGCGAACAAGGGGCTTGGCAGCGCCGCACCGGGAGCATCAGCCCCTTATGTCGCCGTCGGCCACATCGTTTTCAATTCACTCCTGGAGTTTCAGAACGCCTTTGGGCCTCACGCCGGTGAGATCATGGGCGACATCCCCAACTTTACCAATATCGAGCCGGAGGTCCAAATAAGCGAGATCACTGCTTCTTAGTACCAGGGTAGTCCGCCCCCTCTCACAACCTCGCCCGCGCCCGGCGCGCCGCCTCCACCATCACATCGAGTTTGGCTCGCGCGGCGGTCCGGCTCAGGTACTTCATGCCGCAGTCGGGGGCGATGACCAGGCGTTCCGGCGGCAGGTGCTCCAGCGCCGCGTGGATCCTCGCCTCGACCGTTGCCACCTCCTCCACCTCGTCCGACCCCAGGTCCAGCACACCGACCACCATGGTTTTGGCACCCATGCGGCCCAGCACGCCGAGGTTCAGCTTCGGCTGCGCCGCTTCGATGGAGATCTGATCGACGGTGCACCCGGCGATTTCCTCCAGGAAGGCGTAGTCGTGGGCGGTCTTGTTCTTGACCCGGGCGCCGTAGCCGAAGCAGGTGTGCAGCACCGTGGTCGCGGTGATCCCCTGCACCGCACGGTCGATGGCCTCGACGGCAAAGGCGCGGGCCTGGTCGAGCCTGGCCTGAAGGTACGGCTCGTCGATCTGCACCACGTCGGCCCCTGCCGCCACCAGGTCCCTGAGTTCGGCATTCACCGCTTCGGCGTAGGCCAGCGCCATGGCCCGTTCGTCGCGATAGTGCTCGTCCACCGCCTGCTGGGAGAGGGTGAAGGGGCCGGGGACGGTGGCCTTGATCCGGCGGGTAGTATGCGCTCGCAGGAAGGCCACCTCCTCCACGCCCACCGGTCCAGTGCGGCGGATGGGGCCGGTCACCCGGGGGAGGATATCGGGCAGCCCGGTCCGGCTCAGACCGGTGGCCGGATGCGCCACATCGACGCCTTCGAGCGCGTTGGCGAACAGGTTGGAGTAGCTCTCGCGGCGCACCTCGCCATCGGTGATGATGTCGATCCCGGCGTCCTCCATGTCCCGGATCGCCAGCAAGGCGGCGTCATCCTGGGCTTCCCGGAGCCGCTCGGCAGGCACCCGCCACAGCTCCTGCGCCCGCACCCGCGGCGGAACCCGGCCCCCGAGGCCGCTCCGGTCGATGAGCCACCCCGGCTGGGGGTAGCTGCCGATGACGGAGGTGGGGAGCAGCGGGAGCGGGGCAGCGGGACTCGTCATAGCATTCCTCGGTAACTATTCAGACGCCCAGGCAGCGTGGACCCCACCGCACCAAGAAAGCGCTGGGAACCGCTCTCGACCCCTAAAATCACTCATGGCGTGACTGACCCGCCGTTGAACCCCTCCCCGCCGGAGGAGATAAAAAAGAGATGTATAGTGAGGGGCACACCCCTCACACTCCCCGCCAGCGGGAGACCCGCTGGACACCCCTGGAGGAGATTCTGCTCCTGCAGGCCACGGTGCGTCACCGCCCCGCAGGCGACCGGAAGTCGCGTAGCCGCAGTTGTAGGCGGTCGACTCCCTGCCAGCGGTCAGCGGATAACGTGTATGCCACGTCGATGGTGCGGCCGATCTCGGCGATGCGCCGGCCCATCCCGAAACCGACCGCCCGCCAGGTGTGGCTGCCCTCGGCGAGCTGGAGTTGCAAATGGGCGCCGGTCGAGCCGATGCCCCGGGCTTCCACCACCCGCAGTCCGGGAGTCATGAACACCGGCTCCGGGTTCCCCTCCCCGAAGGGTTCCAGCCGGTCCAGCAGTTTCTTGGGCTGGCCCAGCAGGTCCTGCAACGGGGTTGCTGCTTCGATCGCGAGCACCGGTTGCAGGTCGAAGCCGGCGAGCCCCGCCCCGGCCACCTCCCGCAGGCGGCGCTTCAACTCGGGCAGCCGGGCGGTGTCGATGGTGAAGCCTGCCGCCTGAGGGTGCCCGCCGTGGCGGACGAACAGGTCCCGGCAGTGGCCCAGCGCCGCGATGATGGAGAAGCCGGGAATGCTGCGGGCGCTGCCGCGGCTGAGCTCGGGCCCCTGCGAGTAGACCACCGCCGGGCGGTAGCGCTCTTCCGCCAGCTTGCTGGCAACCAGCCCGATGATGCCGGCGGGATATTCCGGGCCGCCCACCACCACGATGGGGGCGTCGGGGTCGTCCTGGTCCACGGTGTGGAGCGCCAGCTCCACCGCATCGGCGGTGAGCTTGCGGCGGGCCTTGTTGGTGTCCTCCAGGCGCTCCGCCAGGAAGGCCGCCTCCACCTCGTCCGAGGTGCTCAGCAACTGATAGCTGGAGATGGCGTGGTCGAGCCGCCCCATGGCGTTGATGCGCGGCGCCACCACGAACCCCAAATCGCTGGCGTCGACCTCGCCCAGCTTCAGCCCCGCCCGCTGCATCAGCGCTGCGAGGCCCACGCGGGGGGTGGTGTTGAAGATGGAGAGTCCCCGGCTCACGATCCAGCGGTTCTCCTCCTGCAGCGGGGCGATGTCGGCGATGGTGCCGATCGCGACGATGTCGAGGCTGCCCTCCAGCACCGAGGGGTCGCTGCCCAGCGCCATGTGCAGCGCTTGGAGGAACTTGAAGCCGACCCCGACGCCTGACAGCCCGGTGAAGGGGTAGCGGGCGCCGCTGCGGTGGGGGTTGACCAGCGCGACGGCGGGGGGGAGCTGCGGCGGGATGGTGTGGTGGTCGAGGGCGATGACCCCCAAGCCGAAGGCCGCGGCACTCGTGATCTCGTCGACGGCGCTGGTGCCGGTGTCCACCGAGATCAGCAGCCGGGCGCCGCGGTCGAACTGCGCTTTCATGGCGGGCACGTTCAGGCCGTAACCCTCGGTCTCGCGGTGGGGAATGTACGGATAGGCGTCGACTCCCAGGCTTTTCAGCCCCTGCACCAGCAGCGCAGCGCCGGTGATGCCGTCGGCGTCGAAGTCGCCGTACACCACGACGGGCTCCTGGGCGGAGCGAGCCGCTAGCAGCGCGTCCACCGCCCGGTCCATGTCGGGGAGCAGGAAGGGGTCGGGCCAGGCGTCGCCGCTGGTGGAGAGCCGGGCTTTCGCCTGTTCCGGGCTGAAGAGCCCCCGGTTATACAGGAGTTGCGCGGTGAGCGGGTGGATGCGGCCGAAGCCGGCCATGGCTCCGGAGGGGGGAGGCGCAGCGAGGTCCCAACGGTAGGCGGGCACGGCGCCATTGTAGCATGGGCGTATCCGGCTCCCGTATCATAGGGTGGACTCCGGCGGGTGCTGCCGGAACGCACCCAGCCCCCCAAGGAGTTCGCCGATGGCGACGACCACCCAGGCCGATGCGTCCGAGGAACGCCGCACCGCCGCCCGGCCAGAGGCGATGTACGGCGTCCTCATCTTCATGGTGTTCCTCGCCGTCTACTTCCTCTCGGGCGCCAGCGCCCTCATCTACGAGGTGGTGTGGACCCGGCTGCTGTCCCTGGTGTTCGGGGTGACGCTCCACGCCATCAGTGCGGTGCTGGCAAGTTTCATGGCGGGTTTGGCGTTGGGCAGCGTGGTGGCCGGACGGCTGGCCGACCGGGTGCGGGCGCCCCTGTTGTACTATGCCGTGCTCGAAGTGGCCATCGCGGTCCTGGGTTTGGCGAGCCTCGTGGCGATCCGGGAACTCACCCCAACCTACCTCTGGCTCTACAAGGCCTCGGGGAACTCTCAGGAGATCGCGCATGGGCTGCGCTTTGCGCTGGCCTGCGCCGCCGTGCTGCTGCCGGCCGCGGCCATGGGCGCCACCCTGCCCTTCATCGTGAGGGCGTCGTTGCAGCAGCTGCCCAAAGTGGGCGAAAACGTCAGCCTGCTCTACGCCACCAACACGGCGGGCGCCGCCGCCGGGACCATCCTCGCCGGTTTTTTCCTGGTCGGCCAGTTGGGGTTCCAGGAGTCGGTGCTGGTGGCCGCCGGGCTCAATATCGTTGCTGGGGTATTTGCGCTGGTGCTGGCAGCGCTCCCGTCCTCCCGGCGCCTCTCCGCCGCCGCCCCTCCGGCGGTGCGGGCGGCGCCACCCCGTCCGACCGAAGCCCCGGTCCGGGAGCCGGCCGGCGGCCCGACCCGATTGGTGCTGCTGGCGATGTTCATCTCTGGGTTGTGTGCGCTGGCCTACGAGGTGGTGTGGTTCCGCATCCTGGACCTGTTCCTGAACGGGACGGTCTACGCGTTCAGCATCATGCTGGGAACCTTCCTGGTGGGGCTTGCGATTGGTAGCGCGCTGATCCGGACGGTGATCGGCTCTGCCTGGAACTGGGTGCTGGTGCTGGCGGTGCTGCAGTTGCTGATCGGTGCCCAGGCGATTTCCGCCGAGTTCCTGGTGGGTGCGGTGCCGGCCTGGCGGGACGGCCTGGCGGATAACCCCGCGCTGGCGCCGCTGATGGGCCGGCCGGTGGCGGCCATGGCCACGGCGTGCGTGGGGGTGTTGCTGCCCCTCGCCGTTCTGTTGGGTATGACCTTCCCGGTGGCAGCGCAGGCACTGGCCGGGGGACGGCGGCTGGCGGGGTCGCTCATCGGCGGGCTGAATGCCTCGAACACCGTGGGCGCCATCTTCGGGTCGCTGGCGGGTGGCTTCTGGCTGCTCCCGGTGCTCGGCAGCCAGCGCAGCCTGGAAGCATTGGCCGTCGTCAATGTGGCGCTGGCGGCCATCCTCTTCTGGGCCGCAGTAGCGCGGCGGCCCTGGTGGCGGTTGGCGGTCCCGGCCTTCGGGTTGGTGGTGCTGTTCATCGGTTCCGCCCCCAACATGGTGATGGAGGTCTACCGGGGGTTGTTCAAAGGCCACGAAATGATCTGGTTCGAGGAGGGGCTGGAAAACACCGTCAGCGTGCAACGCCACCCGGATGGCTACACGGTGATGTACCTGAATAATCGCAGCCAGGCCTTCGACGCTCCGGCCATGGTGGCCTACCACGAACTTATCGGCCACCTGCCGATGCTGCTTCACCCCGGTCCCAAAGATGCCCTGGTCATCGGGATGGGCGGCGGCGCCACCCCGGGCGCTGTCAGCCGCTACCAAGCCACTGAGATCGATGTGGTGGAACTCTCTCCCAGCGTGGTGCGCGGCGCCACCTTCTTCCGGCACATCAACAACAACCTGCACGACCAGGCCAACGTCCACATTACGGTGGACGATGGCCGCAACCACATGCTGCTGACGGACAAACGGTATGACGTCATCACCGCCGACGTGATCCAGGCCCACCACGCGGGCAGCGGCAACCTGTATTCCCGGGAGTACTACGCACTGGCGAAGGGAGTGCTCCGGGATGACGGGCTGATGGTGCAGTGGGTCAACCCCGCTCTCCCGGTGCAGCACGCCCTCATCGCCCGCACCTTCATGGAGGTGTTTCCCAACGTCAGCTTCTGGTATTACGGATCGCTGATGATTGGGTCGAAACAGCCCCAGGACCTGACGCGCGAGCGTCTCCAACAGCGGTTCGACCAGCCGGGCGTGACCGAAAACGCCATGCGTATGAACCTGAGCAGCGCGGCCGACCTGCTGACCCAGTACACCGGAGATCGTGAGGATTTCCGCAAAAACGTGGGCCCCGGCCCGCTGCTCACCGACAACCGGCCGCTGACCGAGTATTTCCGGTCGGCGCCCCAGGCGGCCACGGAACGGGATACGGTCGAATCGTCACGCTGACCGGATTCCGCATCACCAGGTGACCCAGATGCGATGGGGCGTGTCGTGGGGATACCGGACGCTCAGGATGCCGGTGGCGTCGAAGTAGACGGCGCTTAATTCCGAGGCGTCTTCCTCCGCAACAATCGGTAACTCCTCTCCGTCCACCCAGACCCTGGCGGGCCGCGGCACGATGACATCGACGTAGCCGGAGATCTGGCTGGGGCCATCCACGTCCACCATGAGTTCGTCGGAGCGCCATGACTCTTGGTGCGAACTGTTGCTCCAGAAGACCCCTGGCTCAGACCGGAGCACGTAGAACCGGAAGCTCTGTGGCGGGAGGATCGCCGTTAGCTGTCCGCTCACCAACGAGTACCGGCCACCCTCGGCGTCCAGCAGGACATACTGCCGCGATGGGTCGAGCCCCATCTCCTGCAGCGGGACACGGTAGTCGTGGGGCTCGTTTCGGCTATTCATCACCCCCAGATAGGTGAACCCGTCGCGGCGTGACCCGGACACCTCCGGGGGGTAGCTGCTGCCCACCGTGAACATCTCTCCTGTGAACGGCCGGTAGTGCGCCAGCCGTTCCCGGTACATGCTGAGGGTTGCGGGATTCATGAGAGGGAGGTCGAAGCCCAGCGCAATATGGGTGCCAAGCGCGATGCTGGCTTCCAGCCACCACCGCGCCGTGACGTTGGTGTTGGGGTCGCCGTAGGCAAAGCCCATGTGAGCGCGCTGCCCCCACATGCCCTGCTGAAGGATCGCGTATTCGACGTGCTCCTTGAGCCCGCCAAAGGGGTAGGTATGGGTGAATCCGGGGAACTCGTCGGAATGCCAGAAGAAGTGGCTGTAGGGGTTCGCGAAAAGCGGCGTGTGCCATCCGGAATAGATAAGGGCGCCGGGCCAGATCTCGAGGACTGTGTCACGGATAAACCGGTAGATCTCCATGGTTTGGCCGGTCACCGCCGGCGCCTGTCCGTTTCCGTTCCTGCCGCCCGGCGTCTGCAATGCCAGCGGCGCCGTTCCGAGGCCATCGACCTCGATGCCGTCAGCCCCATGGGTGACCAGGTAATCGAAGAAGAGATCCCGGAGGTACTGGCGAAAACCTGGGTGGCTGAAGTCGTAGGCGTAGCCATCGCCCGCCTCGTCAGAATCCACCTGTATCAGCCACTCGGGGTGCTGCTCCACCAGGCCGCGCAGCCCGAGCCAGTTCAAGGGTTTGGCCCGGGTGTCCACGTAAGGCGCCGAGAAGTAGAGGGTGGCCCGGACCCCGGCAGCATGGGCGTAGTCGACCACCGGCCGGATGCCCCACGGGAACTTTTCGATGTTGACCTCGCGCCAGTCGGCATTGGGATGGCCCTCAGCGACGTTCCAACCGGCGTCGATCGAAATGTGCCAGGGACCGAGGTCCTTCAGGTTCTCAGCTAAATAGTCCACCTGGCGCGCGATCACCTTGTCGGATATGTCCATGTAGTAGCTGTACCAACTGTTCCATTCGAAGCGGGACCATGAGGGCAACTCCAAGGCCGGGTAAAGGGCGGCGAACACGGTACGGAACGGCCTCAGCGCCTCGATCGGGTTGGTGGACGCCGGGAGGTCGAGCAAGACCAGGGGGGAGGTCAGCGCCCCCTCGCCGCCGGTGCGGCGCCCGGTGCTGAACCCCAGGTTGGCGGTGGCCCTTCCGGGCGGCAACTGGATGGAGAACCGGGCGGGCTCGCTGCTCCCCTCCAGCGCGGCCAGCACGATGCTCTGGCTCGCCTGGTCGCTCCAGAGGAAGACCGGATTGCCCTCCCCGGCGATGTCGCGTCTCGTGATCCCGTCGTCACGCACCTTGATATGCCGGGGGCGGCCGTAGCCGGTGAGGTACTGCAGCCCTTCTCCCGCGAAGACCTGCCCCTCCCGGTCGTCGAAGACGACGAACCGTGGGTTGGTCATCTGAGGCGGGGGATCGACGATGCGTGCCTGAAAGGTGAGGTAGGTCTCGTCCTCAAACAGGCTCCATTGCACCTCGACGGTCAGGGCAGACCGCTGTGCCCGGTACCGTTGGGTCAGCGTGAGCCCGCGCCCCAGGGCGGGGTGTTCGATCGCTGCGAACGGATTGGCCGGGGGAGCCCCTCGATCCGTCGCGAGCATGAGACGGATGGGCTCCCCCGGCGATTGTTCCAGGCCGGGCGCCGCCTGGTACACATGGGGCGCCTGATGGGAACGGTTCAGGATGGACACTCGCCCTGGAGCGGCCGCGCCGGTGCTCAGGGTCAGTACTGTCCTTCCGTTGTCCAGCATGAACCGTTGGTCTGCCGCATCGTGCCACCCCCGGACTGCGCTGGGCTGTTCATCACCGGATTTGTTCCGTTGCACATCGGCACGGGCAAAAACGCCGGAGGCGAAGGCCTCAAGTTCCCCCAATTCCCGTTGTCTGGCCTGCCTGAGCGCGGCGGTGCTCCTGGCTGCCTCCACTGAAAGGGCGCCCGCGGCCGGTCCGGCAGCTGCGCGGGATTCCTCAGCGGCGGCCGTCGCCCCAAAGAGCTCCCACAGTGAGACCGAGCGGAAGAGCAGAGGACTCAACCAGTTGGCCAGCCCCGGTGGGTCGCCATGGGATTCATCGACGGCGACCAAGCGGAGTTCGTCGACCCCGGCCAGGTTCACCCGGATCTCCTGGGGGGGCTCACCGCGCAGCCGCACCGGGCTCTCATACAATTTGACGCCGTCACCAAACAACATGAAACGGGTTGCCCCCGCGCCCGGTGCGGTGCTGTCGTCAACACCGGCGGCGGCCGCGAATCCGCGAAATCGGCCCTGAAGGCGATAGGCGATCTCTGAGGTGGGATAAACACCGAGGCCGGCGGGGAAGTACCGCCCCGCCACGGTCATGGCGTTGCCGGCGAAGTTTGCGTTGGCTTTGGGACGGGCGTCGCCCGCGATCGCGGTCCACCCGGTGTCGGCGGCCTCCCAGGGATGTTGCTCCAGGGGCAGCGCCTCCACGAGGCTCCAGGGAAACGTCTGGGTGTCGAGGGCAAACCCGCGGAGGCGCAACTGGCCAGAGACCGTTACGACGCCAATCAGCGGGATCGCAATGGCGCACAGAACCAGGACCAGGATGCGGCGGCGGAGGCGCCCTCTCCGGGTGCCACGTGCGACCATGGGTCAACTGTTGCAGAGCGGGGCTGGTGCGTCAAGGCCGCAGCCAAGCAGTAGGTGATCGGTCAGAGTTGAGGGGCTATCGGGCTCAGGAGCGGGAGTGCACGAGGGCGGCGGCCCTCTGCCGGGGGCGTGGGGGTGCCCCCCACAGAGAATTGCTCTCTCTTTTTCCGGGGCTGGGGGAGTGGCCCACGCAACTTGAAACTGAGTCTGAACAGATACAGGAGTAGCGACCCAGAATCAAGCAGCGGAGATCATGGGAGCAGGTGTGCACACTGCCACCTCCGGATGTCATTGCTACTCGCAGCTAACTATTCACGGCCGATTGTAATATTAAGGTGCGCCCTTCGGTTTGTTATATACTGGGGCAACCCACAGGCGTTGAAACTGGCGGCGCGCGCCCCTTGGCCAGCTTTGTTCCAGCCGAGGACAACATGACATTGGCAACGCAACCGCGGAGCATAGGAACCCTGGACGACGCGATCGCCCGGCTATCGACCGAGGATGCGCAGTTGTTCCACCGTTTCTACCGGGTGATTGTGACCGAGGGCGAATTGCGAACGCCGCCGAGCATGCGCCTCTGGGTCGAGAAGCAGTTCGGTTCAGTGGAGGCGGTGGAATCACAGAAGATCGTGCGGGTGACCAACCGCATCACCTTGGACGATGTCCTGTTCAACGCGCTCCGATCCCAACGTCCGATCCAGATGCGGGACGGCGCCCGCTTGATGGAGATGATCGAGACCCAGCACCCCAACGACCCGCTGAGACAGCCATTGGAGGGCACCCCGGAAGACATGTTCGGACGCCTTCAGGGCAAGCACAGCGTGACCGCCGCAAACATCGCCAAGCTGGACTCTCTGAGCAGCCTGGTCGTTTTCGAAAACTACAACCCGCTGGAGTTCAACCGCGAACAGGTGGTGGACTACATCACCCTGGGGTGGTCCTGGGCTCAGAAAGCTCATAGTTACGACCCCTCCGCGGTGTACTATTTCTTCCTCTGGAACTGCCTCTGGAACTGCCTCTGGAAGGCCGGGGCATCGCTGCTTCACGGGCACGCCCAGATGCTGCTGGGCCGGGATATGCACTACGGGAAAGTCGAGTGCCTGCGTCGCGATGCCCTGCGCTATCAGGCTGACTACGGCGCCAGCTCCTTCGACGACTTGTTCGAGGTCCACCGGGCACTGGGGCTGGCCTTCGAGAAGGACGGGGTACGGATTATCGCCAGCCTGACCCCGGTCAAGGAAAAGGAAACGCTCATCCTGGCCGAGCCCTTCGACCCCGAGCTGCCCTACAAGGTGTACGACGTCCTTTCGTGTTTCCGGGACCACCTGGGCGTGGCAAGTTTCAACATCACCCTGTACCAGGGGCCGGTGGGTCCGGTGAAAGAAGATTGGTCCGGTTTCCCCAACATCGTGCACCTGCTGGACCGGGGCGACCCCACCAGTCAGACCGCCGACATGGGCAGCATGGAGATCTACGCCGCGTCGGTGGTGGCCAGCGACCCCTTCCACGTGGCCCGCGCCTTGCACGAAGTGGTGCGGTGAGGGGCTGATCGGCGCCATGGCAGCCGCGCTCCCATCGCAGTCACGCCTCGAGATGACGCACGAGTTGCTCGCGCTGTTCCGGGGGCTGCTGCGGCGCCGGCTGTTCGCGCTGGGGCCGGCCGCGGCGCTCGACGAGACCGGGTTGGACGAGATCGAACTGCTCACAGGGCTGCTGCAACGCACCGCAATGGCCGGCGAAACGTTCACCCCCTCGGTCGACCTATCGCCGCTCGAGCTGCGGGTTGTGGCCCGCTGCGTTGGATCGCTTCCCGTGCAGCCGCCACTGGCGACACCCCGCGCCAATGCTATCGCGCGGCTGCGGGCTCAGGTCCAGCATCTGACGGAGGATCCTCCGCACGGCGGCGCTTGGCGTCAACTGCTCCACCGGCTGGTGCCGCCAGCAGTGGTGGGGTAGCGGGTTGCGCCGTTGGGAGCAGGTGTGCAAGGGCAGCCGCCCTTTGCCCGGGGGTTTGGAGGTGTCCCCCGATAACAAATCCTCTATTTCTTGTTGGGGTGGGGACTGATTTGCCCAGAAAACTGCCGGGAGTGGGTCGAAAAGGGACCGAATCGAGGTACTTCGGCTCCGGAGAGCGGGTCAATCACGACTCCTCGCGGTTCTACGGAAGCCGCATGTACGCCGCACCGCCCGACGGGCCCAGCGAGGCGTACCTTGAGCGGCCGGTGCCGCCCGAGGCCCTCGATCACGTGCTCCTCGCCTCCTCGCAGCACATGTCCCACCTGCCCGACAACTCGGTCCACCTGATGGTGACCTCCCCGCCCTACAATGCGGGCAAGGAATACGATCAGGACCTGACCCTGGGCGAGTACGTAGCGTTTCTCAGCAAGGTTTGGCAAGAGGTGTTCAGAGTGCTGGTCCCGGGAGGGCGGGCCTGCGTGAATGTGGCAAACCTCGGCCGCCGCCCCTACCTGCCGATCCACGCCTCGATCCTGAGCGACATGATCGGGATGGGCTTCCTGATGCGGGGGGAGATCATCTGGCAGAAGGGCTCCAGCGCGGGCGGGTCCACCGCCTGGGGGAGTTGGAAGTCGCCCGCCAACCCCACTTTGCGGGACACCCATGAGTACATCCTGGTGTTCTCCAAGGGCTCCTTTGGCCGGCCACCCGTCGTTGGGCGGGCGGCGACCATCAGCCGGGAGGAGTTCCTGGAGTTCACCAAATCGGTGTGGGCGTTCAACTCGGAGTCGGCCCGCAAGGTGGGCCACCCCGCGCCCTTCCCGGTGGAGCTGCCTTACCGGCTGATCCAGCTCTACACCTACCAGGGCGAGGTCGTGCTCGATCCCTTCATGGGCAGCGGACAGACCGCGCTGGCGGCGCTCAAAGCTGGCCGCCATTACGTTGGCTATGAGGTCGACGAGAGCTACCAGCGGTTGGCTCAGCGGCGGATCAAAGCGATGGAGGGCACGCCGCTGGCGCTGGGGTTGTTCGATGCGAGCGAGGAAACGCCGGAGCCAAAGCCGCCGCGCGCCCGCAGGCGCCAACCGGTGCTCCCCGGAATGGCCGACGGCCCCCCAAAGCCGTAAACTGCACGCCGCGGAGGACTCTTCGTCCAGCCAAATCGGAGAGGCCGGGAGCGGCTTGGGTCTCGAGGGCCGGGTAGGTGTGCAGAGGGCGTGAGCCCTTTGCCGGAGGGTCCGGGGGGTGTCCCCCCGGAAGAAACCTCTCTGTTCCTTGGGGGGTGGGGGCTGGCAACGGAGAAGCGTTTCCCCCCAAGCCAGAACACACACATGGAGGCCCACCATGGGCAAGATCTACGTCATCCACTGCCGAACGCGGGTATGCACGACGATTTCCAGACCAGGGGTGCGTCAAAAGAGGACGTGCTGCGGCGCTGCGCGGAGCACGCCACCGCCAATCATGGAATGAAGGCCTTCGGCCCCGAACTCTACGCCAAGATGCGGGCGCGCATGAAGGAGATCGAAGAGTAGGAGCGGCGTTTCCCCTCACCCCATGCGACCCCCACTCAACGACCTGCCCGGCCTGCCGGACATCCTGCTGCCCAACCTGAAACTGGTGTTTGTGGGCTACAACCCCAGCCTGCCCGCCGCCCGTGCCGGCCACTACTACGCCGGCCCACAAAACCATTTCTACCGGCTGCTCCATGAATGCGGACTCGTGCCGGCCCTGCTCAGCTACCACGAGGACGCATCGCTTCCCCGCCACGGCATCGGCCTCACCGACCTCTGCCCCACCCCCACCGCCCAGGCGGCCCACCTCCCCGCGGGCGCGCTCCAGGCGGGCCGGGAGCGGCTGACCGCCAAGATCGAGCGCTTTCGCCCGGCGATCGTGTGCTTCAACGGGCTGGGCGTCTACCGGGCCCACTTCGGCCACCCACCCGCCGGGACCGGCCCGCAGCAACCGGCGATCGGCATCAGCCGGGTGTTCGTAGTGCCCTCTACCAGCCCCGCCAACAACGGCCTGATGCGGGAGCGGGAGCAGGCATTCGCCGCGTTGGCCGCGCTGGTGCAAAGCCTGGGTTGACGCGCCCGCCACCTGACCGCGACCCTCGCCAGTTCCAGGAGGGGCAGGTCTTGTCCTTGCCCGGAACAGGGCGGCCACGAAGGGGCGACGCATGCGTCGCCCCTTCGTGGCCGCCCCTGCATCACCCATCCCAATCCGTGAAAATCTGTGTGAATCTGTGGATACCTCTGGATTCTCTGGCTCGTTGACGCCGCCTTTCCCGCCATGCTATAAGCTCCCCAGTCACCCAGCGACGCGCTGGCCCAGAGAGGAGACCCCCGGGTGAGGTTCTACAGCTTCGACGAGACCACCTATCCAGGCATCCCCGACGACATCGGACCCGAGGTGAAGCAGACCAACCGGTTCTGCGACCCCAAAGTCGCAGCCCGCACCTACCAGGAGCACCTGGAGGAGTGGATCGCCTGCGAAGACCTGGGTTTCGACGGGGCGCTGGTCAACGAGCACCACTTCACCTACTTCAACATCAACCCCTCCAGCACAGTGCTGGCCACCGCCCTCATCGCCCGCACCAAGCGGATGAAAGTGGGCGTCATCGGCCACGTGCTGCCGTTGCGCCACCCGGTGCAATCGGCCGAGGAGTTTGCCCAGATGGACGTGCTGTCGGGCGGGCGTTTCATCGGCGGGGTGGTGCGGGGGGTGCCCCAGGAGTTCGTGTCGTACAACATCGACCCCTTCACCAGCCGTGAGCGCTTCATCGAAAGCTACAACATCATGACCCGGGCGCTGACCGAGGAGATCTTCGACTACGAGGGCCAGTTCTACAAGCTGCGCTCGGTGTCGGTGTGGCCCAAGCCGATCCAGGACCCCATCCCCATCTGGATGCCGGCCGGCTCCGCCGAGACCATCGAGTTCGCCGCCGAGCGGCGCATCCCCATCGCCCGGGTGTGGGAGCCGCCGCTCTCCTTTGCCGACGTGTTCGAGTATTACAAGAAAGTGGCGAAAGAACAGTACGGCTGGGAGCCGGGCCCGCAACACCTCATCGGGGCGCGCTACATCCACGTGGCCGAGACCAACGAGAAGGCGGAGGCCGAGTGCGCCGGTGCGGTGATGTACGTCCGGCGCTTGGCCACCTTCAGCCGCCCGGTGCAGGTGTCGGCGCCGGTGCCGGGCATGGCGTCCGACCGCTCGTTCGATTTCCGCAAGAACCCCAAGGCCGGCATGCCGGGGCCCGGCGTGCCCTTCGAGAAACTGCGCGAGGACGGCTACATCGTGTGCGGCGACCCCGACTACGTCACGGAGTGGCTGCTGAACGACCTCAAGATCTCGGGCTACGGCCACTTTTTGGGGATGTTTCGGGTGGGCAACAACAAGCACGAGCATGTGATGAACTCCAAGCGGCTGTTCGCCGAGCACGTCATGCCCCGGCTGCGGGGGGTGAACCCGGACAGTGGCTCCGAGGTGGGCGCAGCCGCCGCCCCGATTGCGCCGTGACCCTCCCCTGGTTCGACGGCGCCAACTACACCCTGTGCCGCGAGTCCCCGGAACTGCAGGGCGAGTTCCGGGAGGTGACGGACGGCCGGGTCACCGCCGGATGGGAGCTGAGGGTGCCGGAACGGGGCGACGACGGCGTGCCCTTCCAGTTCATCTTCGTGGGGCCGACCCAAGAGCACCGGGGCGCCGGGATGCGTCTGTCGATCGAGGGCGGGGACGGAACGCCGTTGCCGCCTGATGCCCCGGTGCGGGTCGAGAGCTACCACCGCACCGGGGCGAACCTGAGCATCTTCTTCGAGGGACCTTACGAGCGCTTCGTCCAGGCCGCCTCGATCGGCGACGGCACGGTGCCGCTGGACAGGCGCGCCGAGGCGGGCGAGGATTATGTCATCCGGGTGACGGTCTCCGTGCCCGAGGGGGCGCCCGAACCGGACCCCAGCGCCGGCGGCTCCTACTTCGAACTCGACTGCGTCAAGCTGTGGTGGAACGAGACGGCGTGAGACAACGGGAAATTATCCACAGATTACACAGATTTTCACAGATTCAGAAGAAGGGTTGGGAGTTCGAAGGTAGGTGTGCAGAGGGCGGGCAGCCCTCTGCCAGGGGACGTTGGGGGGCACCCCCCAACCAATAAAGGCCTTCTCTTTTTTCTGGGGGTGGGGTGGAACGCTGACACAGCGGGTGCTCAATCTCGTCTCACGCCCCTGGACCTGAACAGTCCGGACCCGAAATGGTACCATCGCGGCAGCGAGATGACCGGCGCCTCAGCCAGTCGCGGGGTATTTCGGCCCCACGAGTGCCGGACACCGCCCGAACGTGACGGTAAAACCAGGAGGACGACGCCATGTCGATGGTATTGGACGCTGATACGCACATCGCCGAGCCGCCCGAGATGTGGGATTTCCTCGACCCGGAATGGTATCCCCGCCGGCCGGTGATCATACGCGTGCCCGAGGATACGCAGTATGGCGGTACCGACCACATGTGGCTCATCGATGGCCAGATATTTCCGAGGCCCGCCGGACGCGGCGGCAACGTGTTGGTCACACCGACGTTGCAGAAGAACGTGCGTGACCGGGCCGACGTGAAGGCGCGGGAACTGCTCGACCTACCCATGCGCTTCGAGGACATGAAGGCCACCGACGTCGACCTGCAGGTCGTCTATCCGACGCTGTTCCTCGCCTTCCTCACCTTCGACGTCGCCTACGAGGTCGCCCTCTGCAGGGCCTACAACCGCTTCATGGCCAGCGTCGCCGACAAAGCAGACGGGAAGATCCGGTGGGTGGTGGTGCCACCGCTGCGGGACGTCAAGGCCACAATCGAGGAGTTGGAGTTCGGCCGAAAACATGGCGCGTGCGGGGTCTTCTTCCGCGGCATCGAGGGCGACCGCACCCTCGACGATCCGTACTTCTTCCCCGTCTACCGGCAGGCCGAAGCGTTGGACCTGGCGATCTGCGTCCACCAGGGTCAGGGCGCCCCGGCGCTGAACAACCTCATCGACATCCAGCGCAGCCACACCTTCACTCACGGCCGCCTGCCACCGCTCGTAGCGTTCCGCAACATCGTCGCTAACCGCATCCCGGAGGAGTTCCCGCGGCTCCGGTGGGGTTTCATCGAGACCGGGGCGTCCTGGGTGCCCTTCGCCATGTACCAGCTGCGGGGGACCAACAAGGCCGACCCGGCGTTCTGGGGTCCCAGGCTGTTCGAGGAGTACCGGATCTGGATCTCCTACGAGTTCGGCGAGGACCTGCCGTACCTGCTGCAGTACATCGGCGAAGACCACCTGGTGGTGGGGACCGACTACGGCCACCACACGCCGGGCACCACCGACCGACTGGCGGCCGACCCCTCCGCCCAGGTGCACATCGTAAAGAACATGCGAGAGCGAGGCCTATCCAAGGAGTTCCTGGACAAAGTGCTCACCCACAACCCGGCCAAGCTGTACGGGATAAACTGAGGTAACCCATGGGCGCGGGTGACGGCGCCATCTTCACACGGGGCACGGCGCAGGCTGGCGGCTTCCGGATCCCCTACCTCCAGGGCGGCCTGCAGCGGGACCTGGAACCGGTGCTCTACCTGCACGGCTTCGGCGGCGGCGGCCGCTGGGAGTCGTTCCAGATGGCGCTGGGCACCGTCACCCTCACCATCGCCCCGCAACTGCCCGGCTGGGCCGCGTCCGCCGTGCCCAAGGGCATCACCTCGGCGCGGGACTACGCCGCGCTGATGGCGCAGCTGCTGGACACCGTGGGACTTGACCGGGTGGCGGTGGTGGGGCACTCCTTCGGCGGGTGGGTCGCTCAGCACCTGGCCACCGAGCACCCGACCCGCGTGACTCGCCTCGCGCTCATCGACTCGCTGGGGCTCGATGTGCCGGACGCGCCTACCGCCGAGCTGGGAACGCTTGACGAGGACGCCTTCGCTGCGAGGGCTTTCGGCAAACTGGGACTGGTGGCCACCGCCCAGGCCTATGGCTTCGGGGCGGAGTGGCAGAACATCCGCCAGGGCCAGGAGTTCGAGCGCCAGTGGAAGGGCCGGGGCCTGGTCGCGGACCTCGCAGCGGGGCGCTACGGCGATCCGGCTCTCACCGCGGCGATGCAGGCGCTCCGCATCCCCGCCCTCGTCATGTGGGGCCGGCTCGACGGCATCGTGCCGCTGCGCCACGCCGAACTGCTGCACCGGTGGGTCCCCGGTTCGTCGCTGCGGGTGCTGGACCGGGCGGGCCACCTCCCCATCATCGAGAAGCCCGAGACCGCCAACCGCCTCATCCGTAATTTCCTGCTCGGCATCGACGAGCCCCTCGCCGAGGTGTCGACGGAGGCGTGAGGGCAGAGAGGTATCCACAGATTACGCAGATTTTCACAGATTACCAAGAGGAATGGCGAGGGTTGAGACGCCGGCTGACTCCGCTCAAGTGGTCGCGGCCGACGTAGGGGAGGGTTTCAAACCATCCCTCGGGTGCGGGCGCCGCTCAGCAACGCGCCGCTCTGTCCCGGCGCGTTTACCCTGGCCGTCTGGATCAGAGACCTTGGAGGCGGGAGTCGCAGAGGGCAGCATCCCTTTGCCGGGGGGTTGGGGGTGGCCCCCAAGATCAATTCTCCTCTCTATTTTCGGGGGTGGGGCTTCAAAACGACGCGATCGCGTACCCAGCGACAACCCGCCCCCGAAGACTGAGTAGTTCCAATGGCGGCCGTATGAGTTCAGACTCAGGGGCCAGCCGCATGAACCACGCCCCCCACCCCGGAAAAAAAGAGGAGAATTCTCTGTGTGGGGCACCCCCACGCCCCCTGGCAGAGGGCTACCGCCCTCATCGACTCCCGCTCCTGAGCCCGATAGTGCCTCAATTGTGAACTCTTGCATCGCGGCCCTCTCATAGACGGTCCTCCGCATTTTCGGTAAGCTGAAGATGAGGGGGGAGGCATGACCGCATCCACAAACGGACACATTCGCTGGGTCTTCTTCGATTTCGTAGGGACGTTGGCGTTCAACGACCCGGCGCGCATCTGGCACTACCTCAAGGCGCTGGGCCGCCGCGGTGTGTTTGTGGAGCGGCGTCAGATGTGGGACGCCATCAACACCGTGTGGGGCCGGATGGACAGCGCCGAGGGCATCGCCCACCCGGAAGCCAGCTCCGACGAGGCGGCATACGACGCATTCCGCATCGAGCGAGAGGCCGAGGTGCTCGCCATGATCGGTGTCGATGCGGCGCGGCGGCCCGCCATCATCGAGGAGATCCTGAGCGCCCAGGACAGCCCGGAGGCCTACTCCCTCTACCCCGAAGTGGAGCCAACCCTTGACAAGCTGGCCCAAGCTGGCTACGGCATCGCCGTCGTTTCCAACTTTTCATGGAACCTGCCGCACATCGTCGCTGGATTGGGGCTGGGGAGCCACATCGACACCGTAGTCACATCGGCCCGGGTGGGGTACCGCAAGCCGCACCCCCGCATCTTCGAGGCCGCGCTGGAGGCGGTGGACGGCGCGGCCGCCCGCTGCCTCTTCGTCGGCGACAGCTTCGGTCCCGACGTCCAGGGGCCGGCGGCCCACGGCTTCCACACGTTGCTGGTGGACCGGCGCCGCTCGGGCAAGCACGAGACGCCCACCATCGCCTTCCTCTCAGAGCTTGAGGAGTTCCTGGAACTTCCGGGAGTGCCCGGCCGCTAGTCCTCCGAGGGCGCGCTGCCGGCGGCCCGCAGCCGCCCCTTCTCGCCACAAATCTTCCTGTGGGAGGGCGTCGCGCTCCTGACGCCCTGTGTCGTGGCCTGAAAACGGGCCCGCCGCCAATTCTCTGGGTTTCTTGTAACCCCACCCGTATTGCAATCAGGGGATGCTGTCGTTGCGCTCCCCAGATTTGTGTTTGAGGAGGTTTGGATGAAGGCGAATACGCTCCTGATGGGGGCCCTTGGCCTCGTTGCTGGGCTAACAGCGGGAACCATCCCCTCAGTCTTTTCGGCAGACGCGGCGCCCACCCCGGTCACCATGACCTGCAGCCGGCCGGTGCTTGATGTGGCCACCGGGCAGCCGGTCTCCATCTCGGCATACCCTGGTATGCCGAGATGGGCGACACCGTCTGGAGCCATGAGTGGCAGGGACAGGCCCGCTTCCAATTCGGCAACCGCCGCTATCACTATGTGGGTGGTATAGACGGTCCCAACCGGACCTTTATTGTTGAGGACTGCACCCAGCAGCCCGCCCCAGCCGGTGGCGCAGCCCCGGCGCCCCAGGTGACGCGCCTTGCCTCAGACACTTACGCTTTCAGCCACACCGGCTACATCACGGTCTTCATCGTCACCGATCAGGGGGTCATCGTGGGCGATCCTGTTGGCCTCAACCGGGCGCGGCTGCTCAAGGCCGCCATTGAAGAGGTCACGCCGCTGCCGGTGCGTTACGTGGTGTACAGCCACGACCACGCCGACCACAACACCGGTGGGGTCGTGTTCTAGAAGTCCGGTCGGAAAGTCCGGCGTAATGAGGGATAACGCGCAGGTGCGACCCCCCTATCTTGTGATTGCGCCCGCCGCAAACCGGAGGCATAGTGGTAGGGAAGCCCGCAGGGCAAGGTCCAGCACGCAGGAGGGCGCCCATGCTCAGCCAGCGGAGTCCGCAGCGGGGGTTGTTCGAAGCCGATAACCTGTATCTGGACGTGGTGGGACGGCAGAGCTTCTACGGCTTTTTGGCCACCCACCGCGGTGAGCTGTTCCACGACGACGATTTTACCGCCTTCTACGCCAAGCGGCTGGGGCGGCCCAGCGTGCCGCCCCAGCCTGCTGGCCACGGCCCTGCTGTTGCAGACCCACGACCATGCGTCGGACGAGGAGACCCGCGACTGGGCCACCTTCGACCTGCGGTGGCAGGTGGCCTTGGGGGTGCCAGTGGGGAGCCAGCCCTTCGCCAAAAGCACCCTTCAAGAGTTCCGTGCCCAGTTGGTGCTGCATGAGGAGCAAGGCAAGCTGTTCCTGGCCAGCCTGGCGCTGATCAAGCGCAAGGGCTGGTTCCGGGGCCAACGGCTGACGGTAGCGGAGGATACCACCTTCATCCTGGGCCGGGGTGCGGTGAAGGACACCTACAACCTGCTGGCGGACGGCATCCTGCAGGTGCTGCGGGTGCTGGCGGCGCAAGCGGGTGAGGAGGTGGCGGCCTACGCGGCGCGCCAGGAACTGGCACGGTACGTGGCGGAGCAGAGCCTGAAGAGCCAGAGCGCAGTGGACTGGGACGACCCCGCTGCGCTGCGGCGGTTCCTGGCGGGGATCGTCGCCGATGCCGACCGGGTGTTGGAAGTGGTCCGGGTCGCGCGGGAGGCGCTGGAGCCGGAGAGCGTGGCGGAGGGCGCGCTCAAGGATGCGGCTGGGCTGCTGGCACGGCTGCTGCTGCAAGATATCGAACGGCGGGAGGATGGGCCGGCGCTGCGCCAGGGCGTGGCCAAAGACCGGGTGGTGTCGGTGCACGATCCGGAGATGCGCCACGGGCGCAAGAGCCAGGCGAAGCGCTTTGACGGGCATAAAGCCCAGGTGGTGGTGGATACGGACGAAGCCTGGATCACGGCGGTGGCGGTGCTGCCGGGCAATGCCCCGGACCACGAGCAAGCGTTGGCAATGGTGGAGGCCAGTGAAGCGAACACCGGCTGTGCGGTGGCTACCACGGTGGTGGACTGTGCCTATGGCGATGGCGGGACCCGCCAGGCCTTTGCCGAAGCTGGGCGCCGCCTGGTGGCGAAGGTAGCCACCATGACCAACCAGGGGCACTTCCCCAAGACCGTCTTCGTCCTCGACGTGGCAGCCGGGCGGTGCACCTGCCCCGCCGGGGTGATCACCCACGACCTGCGTCCTCAGGGCAACGGCGGCCAGGTGTTCCATTTCGCGGCCACAAGCTGTCACCGCTGTCCGCTGCGGATCCAGTGCGTACGGGGGCGCGGGGGCCGCACGGTCCAGGTACACCCCCAGGAGACGCTGTTGCAGGAAGCTCGGGCCTTCCAGTCCAGCCCCGCGTTTCAGGAATACCGGACCCGGCGGCAGGTCGTGGAGCACCGGTTGGCACGCCTGGTGCAACTGGGTATCCGGCAAGCCCGCTACTTCGGCGCAGCCAAGACGTTGTTCCAACTCTGCCTCGCGGCGACCGTCGCGAACCTGACCTTGCTGGCCCATAAAGGTGCGGCGCTCCTCCCTGCCGTTTTGTTTTTGGCGCTGCTGCTGGCGCGCGTTGCTGCCGCCTATAGGCCCGCGCCCAAGCAGATTGCGGCGCGCCAGGGACCGATGGCCCTGATCCGCCGCCCCAGCTTCGTTCCGGCCGCGTCGATGTCGCACTCATACTCCCGAACGTTCAAAATGGCCGTTTCCCGGCCGGACTTCTAGGACACCGTCCAGTTCGTCAGCCACTCGCTGGCCGCGCCCAAGATTGCGGCCAGAAACGACCCCAATTCCCCCGTTCCCAGCATCACCTTCGACGACCGCATGACGCTGCGGCTGGGCCGGAAGTCGGTGGAACTGCTGTTCGCCGGGCGGAATCACTCGGACAACAGCATCGTGCTGCATTACCCGGCCCGCCGGATCGCGTTCGTGGTGGACTTCGTGCCGATCAACGGTTTGCCGTTCCGAACGTTGGGCGACAACTACATCGCCGAATGGCTGGATTCATTGCGCCAGATCGAGGCGATGAACATCGACACCATCGTTGCGGGGCACGGCAATCCCGGACCGAAGGCATATGCGACCCAGGTGCGGGAGTACTTCCAGGACCTGATCCGGGCCATCAATGATGCGGAGAGGCGGGGGTTGGCGCCGCAGTCCGCCACGATGACCGCGTCGGTGCGTGCCGCCCTGTGCCCCAGGTACGGCGGTTGGGGCGACTTTGGTCCCTACCTGCCCGAGAACATCAAGGGCATCTACGACAACTGGCAGCAGTTCGGCCGCTTCAGCGTGAACTGAGCTGAACTATCGAATCCCCTACTGGCCCGCCGCAACCGCGGCGGGCCAGTCCCGGCTCATGAGTTCGTCGTAAGTTGACTCGCAGAAGTCCTTGGGGAGCAGCTTTCGGGGCTGCGGCGCCAGTTCGTTGTCGAGGACGGTGACCGTAATGTAATGGTGGTCCAGGGCCCATGCCTCGGTGCCGCGCCGGCGGTCCACGTTCTGCCGCTTGAACACCAGGAAGTAGGTCATCCGGCCGCGGCCGTCATCCTCCTCCCGCACCTCGTCGGCGTAGAGACCGCGCGAAGTACGGGCAAGCTGCACGCCCTTGAGTTGATCGACCGGGCAGTAGGGCACGTTGATGTTGTAGAGGGCGTCGGGCGGAATGTAGCCCCGGCGCACCTGCCGGCCCAGCACTGCGGCCATCCGGGCGCCCACCGCGTAGAGGGCGCCGCCCAGGTAGGGCGTCCGGTAGCCCGCCGAAACCGCGATGGCGGGGATGCCCCGTAGCCGCCCGTGCCAGGCGGCGCCCACTGTGCCGGAGAGGAACACCTCGGTGCCGGTGTTGTGCCCGTGGTTCACCCCGGACACCACCAGGTCCACCTGCTGCCCCTTCAGGATGTGCCCCACCGCAACGATCACGGCGTCGCCGGGGGTGCCCTCCACGGTGTAGGCGTCGATCCCCTCCATGGTGTAGGGCTGGCGGTGCATCCGGATGGCCTTGGCCAGCGAGATCGAGGTGCCGACGCCGCTCTGCTCCCGGTCCGGGGCCACCACCGTCACGCTGCCCACCTCGCGCATGGCCTCGGCCAGCAGCCAGAGGCCGGGCGCGTTGATGCCGTCGTCGTTGGTTACGAGAATGTTCACGCTACCCGCCTAACACGATATTATCGATGAGCCGCGTCGAGCCGAACCGCACCGCGAGCGATACCAGCGCGGGACCATTCAGCCGATCCAATTCCTCCAGCGTTCCCACATCCGCCACGCTGACGTAGTCCACCTGGGCCAGAGATTCGTGGTCCAGGACGTCCTGAACCAGCGCCCGCAGCACTCTGGCGTCGCGTTGCCCCTCGGTCCAGCGCTCCCTGGCCCACCCCAGCGCCCGGTACAGGGCGGGGGCTGCCGCCCGCTGCTCCGGGGTCAGGTAGACGTTGCG
Source organism: Dehalococcoidia bacterium (assembly GCA_009692945.1). Lineage (GTDB taxonomy): Bacteria > Chloroflexota > Dehalococcoidia > SHYD01 > SHYD01 > SHYD01. The sequence goes on from SHYD01000018.1 coordinate 39,731, forward strand.
GCTGCTGAGGGCCAGGCCGTCCGCCTCCCGCACGGTTGGGCACACCACGATCTCGACCGGCAGGTTGAGGTCGGCCACCATCCGCCGGATCACAGCCACCTGCTGGGCGTCCTTCTGGCCGAGGTAGGCCCGCTGGGGCTGCATGATGCCGAAGAACTTGGCCACCACCGTGGCCACCCCGCGGAAGTGCCCCGGCCGCGCCGCCCCTTCCAGTCGCTGCGCCACCGCACCCACCTCGACGGCGGTGTCGAATCCGGGCGGGTAGACCTCGTCGGAGGAGGGAGCGAACAGCAGATCGACCCCTTCCCCTTCGAGCAGCGCCCGGTCCCGTTGCTCGGCTCGGGGGTACCGCTCGAAGTCCTCGTGGGGGCCGAACTGCGCGGGGTTGACGAACACCCACGCGGCGCATACGTCATTCTCGGCCCGCGCCCGCCGCACCAGCGAGAGGTGCCCCTCGTGCAGGTAGCCCATGGTGGGGACCAACCCCACCGGACCCGAGATAGTGGGGCGGACGCGGCGGAACTCGGCGACGGTTCGGATGACCTGCATGGCGGGATGGTACCTCGATCCCAGGGTACCAGAGAGTCATCCCTCGATTGAACGTAGGAGTTCACAATCGAGGGGATATCGGGCTCAGGAACGGGAGTGCATGAGGGCGGCAGCCCTCTGCCGGGGGCGTGGGGGTGTCCCACACAGAGAATTCTCGTCTTGTTCCGGGGGTGAGGGGAGTGGTTCATGCGGCCGGCCCTTGAGTCCGGAACTCATACGGTTGAACGTAACTGCTCAGAGATCATGGGTCAGAGATCTTCGAAGCAGGCGTGCAGAGGGCAGCCGCCCTTTGCCGGGGGTTGTTGGGGGGACACCATAGGAGTCCACCATGCGCCGGGGCGCGCCACCGCGCATGACAATGAGGGAGTCCATCCACCAGATGGAGGTGCGAAGACTCTATTTTCAAGGGAGGGCGGCACCTTTTCAATTGGTGCCTGGGAGTGCTCGGTCGCACCGGGGAGTGCACGAGGGGCGGGAGCCCCTCTGCCGGGGTGTGGGGTGTCCCCACGAACAAACGAACTGGGTGGGTCGGTGGGAAGCACAGTCGTTGAGCGTAATCGAGGAGAAACCTGCCCACTCCTATTGGGTGATGCACCAACAACAAACTCTCTCTTTTTCTGGGGTGGGGTGGGGTAGCCGTACGGTTGTTATCGCCTCCCGGCGCCAACTCGTCCCCCGAACACTGAATAGCTACGGTTGAACAGATTCCCGGAGATTTCCGGCTGAGGGACTGCATAATAGTCGCATGGTGTCGCTGGTGGCAACGGAGACGTATGACAAGAATCAGAGCTAGCATCAGAAGTTGTGGAAATTGGGCTCCGGTCGAAAAAGGAGCGTACCCTTCCAGGTGAAGAGCAACACCGCCTCAATGAGGGGCGAGCAAGGAAGGGTACGCTATGGGGACACGATATCAGATGGGGTCGGACAAGGTGAG